>CAZHRR010000113.1:0-8381 GCA_964534955.1 uncultured bacterium | reverse complement strand
ATTATACCCGAACCTTAACTATTGACTTGACACTAGTAAGTAGTATTAATCGTAAATCTAAAATTAAAAGCCCTTGGCATTTTTCTAAATTTATCTCCGGACGAACATCTTTCCTGAAAGCTGCCGGACTGCTCCCTTCAACTCGAGGCTCAGAAGAACAGTCAACAGCAAGGATGAGTCCAGTCCGCACTCAGCTGAAATATCGTCAATATGCTTCGGATCCCGGGAGAGGATCTCATATATGGCAGCTTCGTCACCTTCCAAGTCGAGACGTATTTTCTGCTGGACCGGAGACCGGGGGACTTTCAGATGCGGATTGAGAACATTCAGGATCTGTTGAGCATTCTCTACCGGTATGGCGCCATTCTGGATTAGTCTAAGGCACCCTGCACTCTTGGGATCAGTGAGACGACCAGGAACAGAAAACACCTCCCGGTTCTGGTCCACGGAATCCAGAGCAGTCAGAACAGCTCCGCTTCGGCTGCCCGCTTCTACGACGATGACACCATGGCTGAGACCGCTGATGATTCTGTTACGTTGAGGAAAGTTGGGAGCATCCGGCTTAGTGCCGAAGGGAAATTCACTAATAAATACAGCATCATCCTCAAAGAGTGGCAAATAGCGCCGATTCTCTGCTGGATAGACTACATCCAGCCCGTTACCCAACACAGCAATGGTACGTCCTCCCGCTTCCAAAGCGGCGAGGTGAGCAATTGTATCAATCCCTTTAGCGAATCCGCTCACGATCGTCATGCCTGTGGCGGCTAACTCCCCGGAAAGCTCATCCGCAATCTGTTTTCCGTAGGCGGTAGGAGCCCGCGTTCCAACAACAGCAACAGTGTCTGCATCTTCTTCCCGCAGCTCACCTCGAACGAAAAGGATCACCGGTGGATCGTAAATCCTCTTGAGCAGTGGAGGAAAATCATCATCCCAGATGGAGATTATCCGAACATCTGATTCATCTGCTTTCGTGAGCTGATATTCTATAAAATCTGTAGGAGAGCAATTGTTAATTTCCCGTGCAATGACCATGTTGATACCGTCTGCCTGACAAAGGTCAGATACAGAAGCCGACAACACTGTTTCGGGAGAACCCATTACCTGAACCAAAGTCCGAATGCGAGTGGGTCCCAATCCCGGGACTTTAAGCAAGTGAAGCAGCGCTGCCAGATTGCCGCTATTCATTAATCATCTCTATCAATTCAGTCATGAGCTTGTTCAATCCTGCGCCAGTGATGCTGGAGATTGAGATTGCTTTCTCACCACTAAGTTCGGTAGGCAATTCTTCCCGATCATCCTGGAAAATGTCCAGCTTGGACATCACAACAAGCCGAGGTTTATCCAACATCTTAGGACTGTATGTTGCCATCTCTTGCAGCAAGGTTGTTAAAGTAGATTCTGGGTCAGCATCCGTACATTCGATAAGGAGCGCTAAAACAGAAGTACGTTCTATATGCTTCAGGAATTGAATACCCAATCCCTTCCCCTCACTGGCGCCTTCGATTAGTCCCGGAATATCTGCTATGACAAAGGACTGATAGTCGCCATGCTTCACAATTCCAAGATGTGGTTGGAGGGTGGTAAATGGATAGTCGGCAATCTTAGGCCGGGCAGAGGTTAGCTTGGAAAGGAGTGTAGACTTACCAGCGTTTGGCAAACCTACCAATCCCACATCTGCCAGCACTTTCAACTCAATCTCGTAAGTAAACTCTTCCCCTGCTCGCCCAGGCTCAGCTTTTGTTGGGGTCTGATGGGTGGGAGTGGCAAACTCACTGTTGCCTCTACCTCCAATCCCGCCTTTGGCAGCAATAAACTTCGCACCGGAATCCACCAAATCTTCAGCGACCTTTTTCTCTCCTCTGCGTCGAAAGGTGGTTCCCGGCGGCACAGGGATAATAACGTCTTTCCCATCTCGGCCGGTCTTGCGGGCACCGGAACCGTCCCTACCGTTCTCTGCCCGGTACTGCTTATGGTATTTCACATCCTGGAGAGTGTGGAGTTGGGGATCAACCTTAAAAATGACATTTCCACCCCTGCCGCCGTTCCCGCCATCGGGACCTCCCTTTGGGATGTACTTCTCCCGCCGGAAGCTTACACAGCCGTTACCGCCTTTACCGGCGATGACCTTGATTTTGGCGTAATCGACAAACATATAATTCAGCCCTACTCGTTAAGACAAATTTATACAGCAACAGTCAAGTTGCCTATGAGAAGATTGATATCTTAATAGTGCGAAACAGATTCAATATGACCATGATTATCGTCGCTATTGACTCGAGGAAACTCCTGACCCGCCTGCTCCCGAATGAGGGCGGGCAGGGAAGAGAACAGATCCCCCTCTCCTTTTGTCCTCTCCCACCAGGGAAGAGGAGTTCTTGGTAGCATGGCTCCAAACAGTTCTGCCCAAAGTGTCTGCGACAAGAATCAGAGATTCGAGTGTCCAGAAAGACCTTCTCCCCCTCTATGGGGGAGAACGAAAAGAGGGGGTGGCATTTGGGTATAGACATTATGATAAAGATTGTTTCTTGGGATATTTCTTAATACAAATTCAATATAATACTTCCAATTTGTTATACATTTATTTTGGACAGGCATTAAACCTCATCATGACTGCCGATATCAATGAGAATAATAGCTTTTTCTGTGAACTTTATTATAAGAGTAATCCGATATTTATAAGTCAAACTAACAACATGGAGTCCTTTCAAGTCTCCACTCAAGGGGTGGATCTTTAGTGCAGATGATAATGGATCTCTTCGCAATAATTCTACAACATCTGCGAAGGGGTTTTTCAATTCCGGATGACGTTTAAAGAATTTCTTTGCCGTCTGTAAAAATAAAAGCGGAGTTTTTATTCTATACAATTATTCGTCAACAGAATCAATGGCTTCCAGCAATGATTCTATATTGTCAAAGGATTGAACATTGCCCTGGCGCACGTCCGCCAGGGATTGCTTCAATCTTGCAGTGTAGGAATCCTCTTGTTCAGCAATGAGATCTTCGTAGCTGTTTTCGTCCATGATCACATACTGAAGTTTATTGTTTTTAATGACGTGAACAGGACCATCCTTCAGTTGTTCATCTACAGCCGAAATTCCCCTCCGTTTAATTTCTTGGGCAGTAATTGTTTTCATAAAAGCTCCATATATGATACTAAATTTAGTACATTATGTAGTATAAGAAAAAGAAAATGTCATTCGGCCATCAATTCAGTGAGTCTGCCTCTACACACCATCACTACCTGCCAGCGGTATGACGGTGTAGACAGAACCTATCCCTTTCTTTTTCAGTCCAAACTTGAGGGAGTAGGCAACACCGTAAAGAGCCTCAGTAGCTAGCTGGAATTGTTCTGATGTGTTGGGAGCACCGCGGCTGTAGGAGAAACGTTGAGAATGACGGTGACTTCTCCAGTGGGCCGTTGGATGCGGATGAGATTGATCATTCTTATTATTGTAGTTTCATGAATATATCAAGTTGATGAGACAGTCTTTTCTTCATACTCAATTTAGTTGTATTGGGTACCAAAGTGCAGTAAAAGAAAGGTTGTAAAACAGATTAATATTTTGGTGGGAAGTATTGTTGATGCAAGACAAACAAGAAACGAGGCATTATGATGAATGGAACAGTATTTTAGAAGGACAACAAGTTAATCCTAAGACAAGAAGAGGGGATAGAAATTGGTGTGTGATAATGTAAATATCATTACTATATTATTAAAGAAAACAATATTCTACACTATATATAAATAATGCTTGACATTTGTGCTGTGGTTGTGTAAAATGCTATCAGATTGTTGGATAAAAGATATAATGAGATGATTAGTTTTCTATGACAAGGATATTAATAAGCCTTATCTGCTGTATTTTCCTATTCACCTCCTGCCCCGAACCCACAGACAACGAGCTTGAATGCGGAGCTCACCAGATTATTATTAACGGCACTTGTGAATGTGAGGAAGGCTATCACCTCGACGGACCTGACTCTACGGAGTGTATATTGGACTCTACTTCCCACGCATTTTTCTGGCAAATCGATACACTCGGAGAATTTGGCAGCTATCTGAATGACGTGACTATTGTGGATGAGAATAACGTCTGGGTGGTAGGAGAAATTGTATTACCTGATCCTGACTCTAGCTGGAACGGTACAGGGAGAGAACATTTCGGTGCTGCAATTTGGAATGGAAGCAACTGGACATTCAAACATTTACAGTATCAGCCAAGAAGTGAGGTAAAACCCAGAGGAATCTGGGCATTTTCTGAGGAAAATATTTGGTTTGCATCAGGGAGCATATATCATTGGGATGGAAATGAGACAACGTTAGAATGGCTTAGAAATATTGGAACGAGTGAAACAGTAGAGAAGATATGGGCATCATCTCAATCAAATATATTTTTCGTTGGTAATGAAGGCACTATCATCCACTACAACGGGGAGAGTTTTGAGCGGATGGAGAGCGGGACGGATTCGCCATTGCGGGATATCTGGGGGTTGGATGAAGACAATGTGTGGTGTGTAGGTTACACGAACACAATTGATGATGACCATCCCGATGGCTATGAAAACGTACTTCTCTTCTTCAATGGACAGGAGTGGACCAAGCAATATGTTTCTGCAGGATACTTTCCTGTCCTGTCGGACACGCTGTCAAGCCGGGTTCACGCCGTGTGGAGTTATGATGATAGTCTGTACGTTACCAGCGTGGGCGGACTGTGGAAAGAGTCTGTCATGGATGGTGGCGGATACCTTACACAACAACAGGATCTGGGTGCGTATGACTGGTTTCTTAGCAGGATAAGGGGCAACGGTTACAATGATGTATTCATCATGTCAGCATTTGGGCAGGTGACACATTTCAATGGTGGAAGTTGGCAAGTGATTTACGATCTAACAGAACAGTTTTACGACCCACCTGCCTTGTCATGGTCACTGGCTGTGAAGGGAGACGTATTGGTGTTTGTAGGGCTAGAGAATCAATCAGGAAAGGCTCTGGTCGTGCGAGGTTACAGGTAAGATTGTGTCACGTCATTTAACAATGAATAGTAACCATAAAAACATCCTTTGTTTTTTTCTGGTATGGTTTAGTGTCTTGCTGTCTGATACAGGCAACGGTTGGTATTGGCAGAATCCTCTACCTCAGGGAAACGATTTATGGGACGTGTGGGTGTTTGACTCTACAACGGTTGTTGCCGTGGGGAATTTTGGGACGATAATAAAAAGCAATGATGGGGGCCAAACATGGATTTTTCCATCGAGCGGGATCATAAACGGAATATACGGTATACATTTTGCAAATGACAATATAGGTTGGGCAAGTGGTGGTCACGGCAGAATGCTGAAGACCACGGATGGGGGCAATACCTGGGATTCTGTTGAGACAGGAACCAATTATAACCTTTATGATGTTTTCTTCATCAATAACGAAATAGGATGGGCTGTGGGAAGCGGTAGGACCATAATGAAAACAACAGATGGGGGACTTAACTGGTCAGAGTGTGATGTTGGGTTTGGGGATGCCTTGTTTTCAGTATATTTTGTAAATGAACATACCGGTTGGGCGGCAGGGGGTATGGGAGAAATATACAAAACGATCGATGGTGGAGAAACGTGGATTACTCTTGAATCTGGAGTTATCACTCTCTTTAAGTCGGTATTTTTCACATCCGATTCCGTAGGTTGGGTCTGTGGTGTCGTCCCGGATACGGTAGGTTCTGCACCGGCGTTTCTCGAAACCAGGGACGGCGGCGAAACTTGGAATGTTGAAATTGACCCGTATCTAATGGAAATGTATTCGGTCTACTTTGTTGATCGGGATACGGGTTGGGTGGCAGGAGAATGGGGCGTTTATAAGACAACTGATGGCGGGGATACTTGGATTGGACAGGACAGAGCAGACTTGTGCACAGCCGTACACTTTGTTGATGGCAATACGGGATGGACTGTAGGGATTGCAGGATCAATGTATAAAACGACGGATGGTGGAGAAAATTGGATTGCACAGAGAAAGGGGGCTGGTGTAGGCGGAGAAATTTATTTTCTCGACGCAAATCTAGGATATGCAACTGGATCAGGATTAGCTCCAACACGTGGAAGGGTTCTTAGAACCACCGATGGCGGCACGAATTGGGAAAAACTATCAGAATTCATTGACATAAGATTTTCAGACATTTACTTTGTTAATGAACTGCTAGGATTCATGCCGGGCCATAGTTTTATCGATGGAGTGCATGGAGTGGTTTTTAGGACAGTTGACGGAGCAAATAGTTGGGAAACCACATCTTTCCCCGATATTTGTACGTCAGTTTATTTTTCTGATGATTCGACTGGTTGGTTTGTTAGTTGGGGAGGTAAGATCTACAAAACAACCGATTCGGGCATCTATTGGGTTCAGCAAGAAAGCGGCATCGAAGATGATCCATTCAATAATCTTTTTTCGGTTTTTTTCATTGATTCAAATATTGGTTATGTAGGAGGTGATAATATTGTACTCAAGACTATAAACGGCGGTTACACGTGGGAGCAAGCTTTGGATGTATATGGTACTGTTTATGATGTCTTTTTTGTCAATTACAGCATAGGATGGGCAATTGGTGGAGGTCAAGGCGGGCTAATATTCAAGACAACTGATGGCGCAAATACTTGGACACAGCAAGTAAGCGGTACAAATAGTTGGTTGAAGGCTGTTTGGTTTGTCGATTCTAACAATGGCTGGTCTGTTGGTGACAATGGCATTTTCCTAAAGACAACTAATGGAGGCGATACATGGAGTTATGAACCAACTACCACACGAGATCTTGATGAAATATTTTTTCTTAATAGTGACACTGGCTGGGTAGCAGGTGGGGGAGCACTTCTAAAGACTACAACCGGTGGTTCACCTATGGAAGTAATAGACAATCGACATATAGTATTTACTAGAGAAACATTCGCGTTAAGCCAGAATTATCCCAATCCGTTTAATTCAGTAACTAATATTCAATACGAATTACCAAAAACTACGCACGTTCGAATTGGTGTCTACAATATTCTTGGGGAGGAGATTGATGTTCTGGTAGATAAAACCCAGTTGTTAGGTTCCTATGGGATATTCTGGGACGGCAGGAATGAATCAGGTAAGAACGTGTCCAGCGGCATCTACATCTACAAATTGATCACCGATGACTTCGTTGAAACAAAAAAAATGTTGCTGTTAAGATAATAACGATAAGAAAGAAACAAGGAGGACAATCATGAACGAAAAGGGGAAAGCAATTATCAATGTGGTAACATTCATTGTCTTGCTCTTTGCACTAAACAGTGGTACAAGCTATGCCCAAGATAGTACAGGCTACGGCGAAGGAGGTGTTATCCCTGGCAGTTTAGTTGTTGAATTTCATCCGGAGGTCATATCACTGCCCGGTGGTGTTTTGAAGGTCGCTCCAGACTCTTCTACGGTGTCAGTGCCTGCCGTTCTGGAAACCATGAATTCGATTGGGACTGTGCAGATTGAGAAGCTTTTTCCTTCCGCTGTTCCAGGTCGAACAGAGGTAATTTCTCCAATCACGGGTCAATTGGTACAGATCAAGGATCTCTCCCAGTACTTTACTGTGAAGTTTGATACTCAGGTCCCCGTGCAGAACGCCGTTTCTTTGTTCCGAGCGTTACCTGTGGTTAAATCTGCCACACCCGACTACCGTACTATTTTGGATGAGGTACCCAACGATACCCTCTTCAACTTGCAATGGCACCTTGAGAATACTGTTAATCCAAAGTTCGACATAAACGCCATGCCTGCCTGGGATTTATCCAAGGGTGATGACATAAAGATCGCCTTTATCGAGAAAGGCGTAAGGGACGACCACGAAGACTTGCAAGGTCATATCTGGTACGGGGCTGGATCGGAAATTGGGTTTGATACAACATCACCCGGCGGACGGCATGGAACTTACGTCGCAGGTCTTGCTGCTGCTGTCACCAACAATGATACCGGAATTGCCGGGGTGGCTTGGAACGGAAAAATTGTGCCACGAATAGGCAGCGGTACAATAGGAAAAGCGCAGGATATTGATTCTTCTGCTTGGGTGGCGGGAGCCCATGTCATCAATAATAGCTGGCATACACTCTCTTCTGATCCCGACCTGCCATACCTCGAAGATGCTATTCGAAACGCGTTTAACTTAGGTGCTGTTATTACGGCTTCTATGGGTAATAATCAACACCCCAGACCATACATAGCTTACCCGGCAGCTTATGATAGTTTTGTAGTTGCTGTCGGGGTATTAGAAAAAGTTAATGATGGAGATTCACTTAAGTATGCCTGGTTCCAGAATTGGGGTTCCTTCATTGATGTAACAGCACCCGGAAATGAGGTTTTTACAACATCACCCAGAAATTGGAACCCT
>CAZHRR010000112.1:0-8435 GCA_964534955.1 uncultured bacterium | reverse complement strand
AAACAATTTAGGAGAAAAGTAAATCAATGACGAATAGTTACACGATACTGTTTTTAATATCTTCCTTTGCGTTTGTCATCGGTTGCGGAGATGACGCGACGGATTCAACTGAAATATACAAGGTGTATGTCACCTTTCAGGCTGCAGACAAGGTTGCCGTTATCAATGGTGAAACCGGTGAGATTATCCGTAAAGTGGATGCAGACATGATACCCAATGTAGCCGACAATCCGCACTATGTTGTCATTGATGAAGTGAACAAGGTGTGGTATGTCACTCTCATCTCTTCGGGATATGTCCTCAAATTTGACCTGATAACTGATGATCTACTTGAATCCGTTTTTGTAGGTAATCAGCCGGCTCTTATGGATATTTCACCCACGGGAGACTATCTGTATATATCTCGCTTTATGCCCGGGATGGGAACGGGGGTTGCTTCTACACAAGTGCATCGGATAAATACAGCGACCGTGGCAGTTGATAGTGTAGATGTGGGTGCTTCGTCTCCCCACGGCATTGCCCTAAGTAGTGATGGCAGTGAGCTGTGGGTGGCGAGTAATCAAGCATCACATTTCTTCAGGATTGAAACAGACAGGTTTGGGGAAGTAGGATACGAACCCGAGAGTTTCAAAATCGGCAGCAATATACCAGATCCTATTGAAATTAATGATGGTATTTATGAAGCATTGGAACTTATCATCTCACCGGATAGCGAGAAATTGTATATGAGTTGTTCTGACGTGGATGTAAATGAGATTCGCGTCTTTTCTACCGTTAATGGCGATTCACTTGATACTTACTCGCTCGGGACGATGGGTATGCAGCCGTGGCATCTGCTGACTGATCCAGATGGAGATTATCTCTACGTGGTCAGTCGAATGTCGAATACCCTTTCTATTATTGATCTGGGAACTGGAGATATTTCTTACATTGAGGACACACTTTTCAATACGCCTCACGGTGTGGGGATGTCACAAGACGGCAGTCGCCTTTTTATGTCCAGCAGCGCCATGATGAGTGGTGGCCAGAGCTATCTCCACATAATTGATACGGGAGACAATTCGATTATTGAAAATGTACAGTTGGGTGAGGGAGTTACTGCCACGGGATTGGCAGTGATGCAAACTGCTTGTAATAATTGTGACTGAGGAAATTAGATGAAATTGCATAAATACCAGATTTTACTAATTGCTGTTTTGTTTACCCTGTTCTGCTATTCTTGCGGAGATGATGAAGTAGATAATGGTGACATTAAGGTACCTCAACCTCAAGAATCCATTGAGTTGAGTGACTTCAAAGAAGCTGAAACCTGTCGCACCTGCCACCCTGTCCACTATGATGAGTGGAAGAACTCCATGCACGCTTACGCCATGAAAGATCCTGTTTTCCATGCTGGATGGGAAGGTGAGCAAGAGCACCGCCCGGAAACCGGTGAGCGGTTCTGCATTCAGTGTCACAATCCCTATGCCTATGTCTCCGGGAGCGAAGTGGATACGTCCATCGCTCTGATCGCAGAAGGGATCGGTTGCGATCTGTGTCATACCATGGTTGCTGTGCATGATCAGATTGTAACTGAAGACGACGTAGCAGCTACAGCAGAGTACTACCTGAATACCGAGAGCGGGATCAGATTTGGACAAATCATGGATCCTGTGGAAAACGGGTTCCATGGGAGCATGGGGATTTCCTTTTTCAACTCATCCCGGGCCTGCCTCCCTTGCCATGATTTTATAATCCGCGGAGTGGATGCTGAGATAACATTTACAGAATGGGCGGGTTCTGGTTTCGCTGCTATGTCCATGGAGTGTCAGGACTGCCATATGCAGGCATATCAGGGTTACGCTGCAGATTCAGTGGCATCTCCAGGTTCGCCGGAAAGAACGGTCCATCGTCATGACATGGTGGGAGTTGATCTGGATCTCACGAAGTCGCTCGCGGATAATCCGCAGGGCGAGGCTGTTGTTGCTATGCTTCGATCTGCTGCTGTTTTGGATGTAGCTGGAACACCTACCGTAGAAAATGACACTCTCCAAGTCTCTTTCACAATCCAGAATTTGACTGGGCACAGTTTTCCAACGGGTGTTTCATTCGTCAGAGAACTGTGGCTTGAGTTGCAGGTGTTCGATGAGTTGCAGGTGTACTTTTCCTCCGGGGTACTGGAAAACGACAGCAGCGATATTGCTGAAGGAGTAGAGATATTTAATGCAACCCTATATGACGGACCAGATGGGCAGGGTAATGCCGGTGTCGGTGTAACTGATGTAATTTCTATGACCAACAACTCCCTTCAGACCAATGAAGCGAGGGTTAAGGCGTTTTCCGGCCCTGTGACCGCAGCCGGAGATTCTGTGACGGTTGAGGCCAGGTTACTTTTCCGCCCGTTTCCTCCGTCGAGCCTGAGAAGCAACCACTTAGATCTGTTGGTCAACCTGCCGGTTATTACCGTTGACAGTCTCTCTTTTACTGTTTCCATTCCGTGATGGGAGATGAATTGTGCCATAATTTCTTGCTGTAAGGCATCTGGTTGAATCCAAAAACCAGTCTCTTGCTGGGGTGCCTGCTCTTAACCTCATCCCTTTTTTCACAAATCTTCCAGCGCCAGATTAACCCGTTCCCGGTCATCATTGATGGGGTTGAACTTCAAGCTCCATTTCTGGGAGGTTTCAACAAACCCAATCCGCAGTTTCTTGATTGGGACGAAGACGGGTTGATTGATATGTTTGTTCGGGATCAGGATGGACGGCTGCAATATTTCCGTAATACCGGATCTGCTGACGAACCGGGGTTTGAGCTGCAGACGAAATCATTTCAAGGACTAAACGTTGGACAATGGTTCTGCTTTTTCGATTACGATCACGACAACGACACAGACCTCATGGCGGGTCCACAAAGTCCTAATGTGTCCCTGTATGAGAATGTAGGAGACAGCTTGATCCTTGCGGTTTCCCCGTTGTTGGATGATTCCTCAGTTGCTGTCTACGGTGGTCAAGTTGTGATTCCGACGGTAGCGGATATCAACGGTGATGGGTGGGAAGACCTGTTCGTGGGGGGAGTGTCGGGAGCGGTAACGTACTATCGCAATCTGGGTCTGTCAAATGGAGTACCGGTGTATCATCTGGAGACCAACTCATTTGAAAATATCCTGATTGTCTGGGAGCCTGGGAGGGATGAACGCCACGGTGCCAATGCCTTGGAGTTTTATGATATTGACTCCGACGGCGACCTTGATCTTTTTTGGGGGGACTACTATCAACCGGGACTCTTCTTCCTGGAGAATTTCGGTACTGCAACCGATCCCGAGATACCTGACAGTATGATGATAGATACATATCCACCGGATGATCCTGTCAGCACAGCTGGTTACAATGTTCCACGACTGGTTGACCTGAACAACGATGGCGCTGTTGAGCTTTTCGTGGGTGTGCAGTCCGGCGCTTACGGTACGGACTATGTGGACAATTTCTGGTACTATGAAATGACGGTGGCAAGCGATTTCGGTCTCGTAACTAAGAATTATTTTAATACAGTTGATCTTATTTCCCGTACTGTCCCTGCATTGGCAGACATAGATTCCGACGGAGACTTGGATCTCTTTGCAGGTAATGAGTTTAATGCTTCTTATATGGACTGGCATGGTGATGTTTATTTCTTCGAAAACACGGGAACGATTTTGATCCCGCAATTTGAGCTGGTAGACAGCACTTTCTTCGATGAGGGTTTGGGGAACAATATGGCTCCAGCGTTCGGAGACTTGGATGCTGACGGAGACCTCGATGCCCTGGTCGGGGATTATAATGGCGAGATCTCCTTCTACCTGAATGAAAGTTTGTCAGGTCTACCTGAGTTCAGCTACCAGGGGAAATTCCTCGATATTGATCTGGCCGGCAGAGCCACACCTGCCCTGGGAGATGTGGACGGGGACGGAGACCTCGACCTGTACGTGGGAGACAAGAATGGCGCTGTGCATGTGTGGTCAAATGAAGGTAACTCTTTTAATTACGATTTCGTAAAAATAAGTGACGATATGCTTGCCGGAGAAGATCTTGGACTCGAAATAGCTCTTGATCTGGTTGACTTTGACAGTGATGGTGAGCTGGACCTATTAATCGGGAATCAGTCAGGTGAATTGTTCCTGGCTGATCCGGCAGGGTGGGAACTTCAGCAACTTGAACAGTTGCCACACTCGGGACTGAATTTGGCACCGGCTGCAGGGGACTTGGATTCTGATGGACAGATAGACTTGATCGCAGGGACAAATGAAGGGGGTTTACAGTTTTTCACAGTTGAAGAGGAATCCTCTATAGACAGCTATGTTCTACCGAGATCCATTAGCCTTGTAAGTTGCTATCCAAATCCATTCAACAATACAGCTGTTTTCCAGATCTCTTCAGAGGCTCCCATTGGTGCTCGACTGATTATCTACGATCTTCTTGGTCGTCGAGTAAGTCTACTGGAGATTCCAAAGATTGAGAGTAACTCATCTCAAGTATTGTGGAATGCAGGAGATTTATCATCGGGAGTATACATTTGGCAATTGCTGGGATCGGAAGCTGAAGAGAAGCTTAAACTTGAGACTGGCAAACTTATCCTTCTGAAATAGCCGAATAATGAGTGTAATCTATGTCACAGAAAAATCCTTTGAATGGAATTATTATTACAGAGGATAATTAATTAAGAAAATGTAACTTAGTTGACATAGGAAAACTTGATATTAATGGAAATGCCGAGGGAACTAATAATATGAGAAGACTTCTGAGATTCTGCTTAGCGCTGATTTTTTTAGTTGGAACCCTTACTGCCAAAGAGTGGAACAATGTATCGAACTCTAAGGAAGATCAATTATCGATAGAAGTATTAGAGTCGTCCCTCGAACACAGTAAACTGAGATTAGTACTGGATGGATTTTTCACAGAGTTCGTTGAAATTGATGACGAAAGTTACATTACAGTTGCCCATCCTGATGCTCCGGCATTCCTGAATAAAGGACTTCCGGGTCTACCGAGAGTAAATCGAAGTCTCGTCATTCCTAACACAGGAGCGGTTGAGGCATCAGTTGTGTCGATGGAGTACAAAGAGTTCCAGCTTGGCCCGGTTGCTCCTTCTAAAGGAAACCTGTTAAGGACTCAGAACCCCGAAGATGTTCCGTACACTTTTGACGGATTTTACCAGACGGACAGCTGGTATCCAGCAGATAATGTTACAGTTAGTGATCCCTTTATTTTCCGAGGTATACGTGGAGTTAACGTACAGTTTCAGCCATTCCAATACAATCCTAAGACGAAGATACTTCGTGTAGTAACTGCTATGACTATCACATTGGATGCGGTTGCCGGAGATGCACCTAATTCTATTCTGAGGCAGAGCCGGATTCCTTTCAATCGTGAATTTGCCCGCATACAGCAAAATTTTTTCGCTAATTATGAAGAAGTTGACGAATTGTTTTATGAAGGGATAGATGAACCAGGGTATCTGGTAATCATTGTTTATGATGATTTCATTGATGCTGTCCAGACTCTAGCGGAATGGAAACTTCAAAAGGGGATACCAACTGAAGTTGTTCCATTGAGTGAAATTGGCAGCAGCACGTACGACATTCAATCGTTCCTTCAATCGAAATATGATATTGGAGAGCTTACCTACGTAATTCTCGTTGGGGATGATGCACAGATTCCTACGCTCTACGGTTCCACCGGCGCCGGTTCAGATCCGTCTTACGTCATGCTGGACGGCAGCGATTACTACCCGGATGCGTTCATTTCCCGGATTTCGGCTACCAGCGCAGGTGAGGTTTCTGATCAAGTGGCCAAGTTCCTGGCTTACGAGTTGGAACCTCCGGCAGGTGATTGGTTTAATATGGGGGTCGGCGTCGCTAGTGCGGAAGGAAGCAGCATTCCACCCGGCTATCTTGCGGACTGGGAACGGGTTGACCTGCTTAGAGACATGCTCCTTAACTACACATATACAGATGTCGACCAGATTTACGATCCCGGAGCTTCCCTTAGTGAACTGGTCTCGGCCCTAAATGAAGGTCGCACAATATTCAACTATATTGGACACGGTTCTGGAACTTCCTGGGGTACTACAGGATTCGGCAACAGCCATGCCTCATCTCTCAGCAACGGCTTCAAGATGTCATTTATTGTGGATGTAGCTTGTCTCAATGGTCAGTGGCATGGAATGACCTGTCTGGCGGAAGCTTTCCTGCGTAATCCCGTAGGCGGAGCTGTGGGAATGTTCGCCTCTTCGGTCAGCTGTGCCTGGGTGCCACCATGCGTGATGCAGTATCACATCATAGAACTACTCACCACTGAGCAGAGGTATACTATGGGTGGGCTCAGCATGCATGGCACAATCCATACACTTGAATCGTACAACGGTGGATCGGAGGGTATAGCTATTGTCGAGGAGTACATCCTTTTCGGTGACTGCACACTTCCCATGCGGACTGTGGATCCTGACATTGTGAATGCCACATACGATCCTATCATTCCCCTCGGTTCTACTTCGTTCACAGTACAGACTATACCGGGCGCCATGGTGGGCTTGACGATGAATGGTGTGCTTTTTGGGTCTGCAGTTGCGAACTCAAGCGGTATCGCCAATGTAGAATTTGAAGATGCACTCTCCGTCCCCGGAGAGATGACAGTGACGGTAACCGCCTACAATGCTCTACCGTACGTGACGGAAGTGAACGTTATTCAGCCTGAAGGTCCTTATGTAGCCTTCGATTCCTACACGGTGAATGACATCAACGGCAACTTTGACGGTACAGTGGACTTTGGTGAGACGGTGGACATGTTTTTGAGTGTGACCAACGTAGGTGTGGATGATGCCTACGGAGTTGCAGGGACAGTCACAACCGATGACCCATTGGTGACTATGGTAGACAGCGAGATCACTTTCGGCGACATTACTTCAGATGAGACAGTAACCAGTCAGGATGAGTTCATATTTACTGTTTCTGAGGAAACGGAAGACGGCCATATTGTACCGTTCACCGTGGTCATCACCGGTACGGACGGCAGCGGAGAGGAACTACAGTGGGAATCTAACTTCTCCGTCACCGTGGAGGCGCCTGTATTGAGCTTTGTGAGTTACAGTCTGGAGGGGACAGGACCCGATGGTGTTTTTGATCCCGGTGAGACGGTGGAGATTGTGGTGACATTGGCCAACGATGGAGCAGAAGGAGCCACCAGCGTCATGGCAGCAATAGAGGAAAGCTCCAGTTATATCACCGTAGATGACGGTTCATCTTATATGGCGTCTGTAGCTTCCGGCGGTACTGCCGATAACAGCTCCAGTCCGTTTGTTGTTTCTTCTTCTGCCAGTACACCCCTGGGGACAGAAGTGGTATTCACCCTGACTGTAACAGCTCAGAACAACTACACCATTGAGGAGACGTTTTCCCTCATTGTAGGTCAGAACCAGTTCTTCAGTGAGGACGTACCTCAGGACTTTGGTCCTAACGACATTGAGAGTGTGCTCGATATACCGGTTTCATTTCTCATCAGTGACGTCAATGTCATGGTGGATATCACTCATCCGTGGACAGGCGACATCCAGTTGAAGCTTCGTTCACCCTTGGGAACAGAGATAGCGCTGATTACCAATCAGGGTGGATCAGGAGACAATTTTCAAGAGACTGTCTTTGATGACGAGGCGGAGACACCCATCGGGAGCGGTGACCCTCCCTACAACGGCAGCTTCCAGCCTGAGGAACCACTGGCAAACTTCAACGAAGAAGAGTCTCTCGGTGAATGGACTCTCATTGTCATTGACACCTATCCTTCTGCCGATGACGGCACACTCAATGCCTGGAGCCTCACCATCAGCGGAGAGAGTTCTTCTCCCTGTGAGAAGGGTGATGTCAACTCTGACGGAATGGTGGACGTGTTTGATGTTATTAAGACAGTTAACATCATTCTGGGTATTGATACGGACCCGACAGAAGTAGAGTTGTGTGCTGCAGATTATGATGACAGCGGCACAGTAGATGTTTTTGATGTGGTGAAGATTGTGAATTACATCCTCGGTATCGGACAGGCGCGGGAGTCTGCTCCCCCCACATCTGCCGCTCTGATACAGCGTGGAGAGACTGTCTCCATTGAGGCAGATGGGCCGGTGGCAGCGATGCAGTTCACCATTGAGACGGGAGGAGAAGTTACGCCTCTTGCCGTAGAAGGGGTGGAGGTGTTTACCAATCGTCGCAGTGAGCAGACAGTTGATGTTGTGGTTTTCAGTCTTGAAGGTGCAGTGAAACAGAGGGGAGGTCTTCTGACAGTTGAGGGTGACTATTCCCTGAGGGATATAGTGGTGTCAGACCGGCATGGTGAAAGAGTAGCTGCAGAAATCAAGGTGGTACCGGAAGAGTTTGTGCTGCACCAAAACTATCCCAATCCGTTCAATCCTGTCACTACTATTGCCTACGATTTACC
>CAZHRR010000111.1:0-8476 GCA_964534955.1 uncultured bacterium | reverse complement strand
GTGATTGAGGCTTATTACGAATCTGTTTCCGATCTTTCAGATTATACTCTTACTGTCGGCTCAGGTGAGACATTAACTATCCCATCAGGAGCTATAATATCCTTTGGACAAGGTTTTCTTCTGAATCTTGAAGGGAATATGAATGTCCACGCGACTGCTGAAGAGCCTGTTACCTTCCAAGCTGTACCAGGTGGAACGTGGAAAGGCATCAGGATTCTACCGAGTTGTTACTGGAATCCTTCACATGTTATTTTAAGGGATGCAGAAGTAGGAATCGGTATGAATGCTACGGAGCCTCCAAGTGTGTATGGTTGCACCTTCGATGGTTGCACGGTTGGGTTAGATATAGCACACGATTCTGTGGGTTAGCAAGAGCCGCTTCACTAGTTGTGGCACTGGTATCTACCTACACAGCGCATCAGGGATCACTTACGGCAGCATAAATGAATCTGAGTTTATAGACTGCAGTATTGGCATCCATGCAGATGGTTCGGCCTATTTATCAGCCATTAGGAACCTCTTTGTGTCACATATAGCAATGGCAGGAATGAAAACCTCTAATAGAGGTTTTAGCACTAATACAATAAGAAACAATACTATAGTCGGGAAAGGTGAGTTTTCCTATAATGGCATTCTGCTTGGGAATAACAATGTTGATGTACGTAATAACATTATTACGGGTTGGCAGCATGGGGTTAGTTCAACGTTATATTATGTATGCTCTGAGCCACTGTTTGTTCTTTCTGGAGGTTATAATGACGTGTGGAGTAACGAAACTGATTATTGTAGGGTATCACCTCCAAATAATGATGAGAGTTTCGACCCCGCTTTCCGAGACACAGCGAATGGAGACTACACTCTTCTTCCCACTAGCTTCTGCATAGATGCCGGCGATCCGGATTCTCCCTTGGATCCCGACGGCACAAGAGCAGACATGGGCGCCTATTACTACCACCAGTCTCCTACTATTCCCCAGAACCTTGCCTCGTCCTTCCTCCCGCCCGATGATCCTGACTTCACCTGTGGTGACTGTCACAGCAACAGCTTAGGCGGTGTGGACTTGGCGTGGGAGGTAGTGACGGATCCAGACCTCTCCTACTATCTCCTCTACCGTTCCGACAATCCCGGTGACTGCACCCGGTGTCACAGCGGAGGATCTGATCCTGGTAGTATAAACGACCCTGGAGCAGATAGTGATCCTTTCCTATTAGGGAAGGACTGTCCTTCCTTATCCGGAGAGCAGGTAAATGTGGAAAAGAATAGGGTTCAGGTGGAGACCGGTTGCCGGTCTGGTCTTCCTGAGACTCGAACCATGACTTTTACACCACTGTGGGCGTGGGATCGTCCCTGGTGGATAGACATTGAAGTTCTTTCTGATTACACCTATACTTACTATGTGACCAGCGTAGATGAACTTAGCTACGAGAGTGCCCCCTCTAACTTTACGATCACATATGTTCCGACAGGAGGTCAAGCTGGTAGACTGTTGGTGGGTGAGGCTGTTCCTAAGGAGTATGCTTTACACAGAAACCACCCCAATCCCTTCAATCCCACCACCACCATCCGTTACGATCTGCCAGAAGCCTCCTACGTTTCCCTGGTGATCTACGATATCTTGGGAAGAAAAGTACGTACGCTCTTTGATAACAGAGAAGAGGCAGGATTTAAGAATGTGGTTTGGGATGGTAAGGACAACTTCGGTAACGGTATTTCTACTGGAATCTACATTTACATGCTTAGAGCATGGTCACTGGAGAGTGATAAAACGTATCAAAAGACAGAGAAAATGGTACTGTTAAGATGAAAAGACCTGTCCGTCATAAGGTATTGTAGACGGATGGTACTTTTGAGGAGAGGGACTCCACCTGTCAGGAGTAAAGCCATCTGACAGGTGTGTCAGTAGAATTTTCTTGTTGGTTTATTACTGAACCATAGCAATTCATCAGAAAGGAGGCAACCCTATGTCAACTATCATACTAACTGACGAGCAGCGCCAGAAAATCATTGAAGACGCTGGCGGCACTGAACTCCTCACCGACGAAGAGGTGGAAAGGATCGCGTCACAGGTCAACGATCAGATCAATCTCCCTTTTCTGGTAGAGGGGCAGGAGAAAGTCGTTCTTGTCAAGGCTGTCAGGTGGCTGGACCAGACCCTCTATCAACTGCTGCCAAATGAGATATACGACTGCATCCGCATGGCCGAGGGAGGGATTGACGAAGAGGAGGCGGATACGCTCAAGCGGCGAATCAGGGATGGAATCAACAATATGGTTAACCTTCCGTTTCTCACAGAGAATCAGGAGCAGAAGCTGTTCGGTCTTGTTATTGACATCATTGTGGGCGCCATGAAAAAGGGGAATGCCCTATAGATCTGTCTCTATAAATTCTCCCCCATCCTCACGAGGGTCCCGTGAAAAGGGGTAGAAGGTCTAAAGCCTGCCCTTTGAATCTACGATTCTTGTCGCAGATACTGTGGGAAGTAGATTGCAGGAGCATAATCTATTGGAAACCGTTTAACATAAACTCCTCTCCCCTGGTGGGAGAGGATAAAGGTGAGGGGGTCTTTTTCAGTTTGTATGACTGAGTGTTTCATCCTCCAACAGGAGACCCCTCTGGTCACAAGAGTCTCTTCGATACAGTAGCGAAGAGAGCTAAGGTCTGACTGCATCTAATTTAAAGTATTTTGGACAGCATTCTGCGTAATGGCCTCGCATTCTTACATCGTATATTCTCTGCGCTCCGCGCATCTACTGTAAAAAACTACTGCATCACCCCCACAGCAAACATGGCTCCCACAAAAGCCAGCAGTATGGGCCAGCTTGTCGAGACAAACTGCTGTGCGCTGGGGTCCTGAAAGACATGCACCTCAAACTCATGTGATGTGGCCGCGCCCCGTTCATCTACTGCCGACAGCACAAAATCGTTCACACCCTGCTGGTTCATGTGCGGCTTCCACTTCAGCACTCCGGTCTTCTCATCAAACCGGGCACCCTTGGGGAGCTTGATAGGGCGCAGCTTTACCTTGTCGCCGTTCAAATCCTCCACGGCCATCCGGTAGCGGTATTCGAAATTCGTTAGAGCCACCGGCTTAGGCTTGGAGATGACTGCAGGTGGCATATTCACGAAGAGATTGGTTTCCTGGATGTCTTGGGCGTAACCATCGGTAATCTTCACTGAGAAAAGCCGGCTGTTGATCTGGGTTGGTGTAGGCACCCACGAGATCCGGCCGTCCCGGGTGATCTGCATCCCCTTGGGTGCTTTCAAAAGTTCGTAGGCCAGCTCCTTGTCTGAATTCTTGTCTTCTACCACCACCTGATATTTGTAGAGCTGATCCACCCGGGCCAGTTTCGGCGGTGTGGAGATGATGGTAGGCGGATGATTGATGTA
The DNA here is from genome assembly GCA_964534955.1 of uncultured bacterium. Taxonomy (GTDB): domain Bacteria; phylum Fidelibacterota; class Marinisomatia; order Marinisomatales; family UBA2128; genus UBA2128. The sequence goes on along the minus strand of CAZHRR010000111.1, from coordinate 5,089 downwards.
GAGGTCGAAACTCTGTTCATCCTTGGTATAGCCGTCAGACACCATGAAGGTGACCGTGTGGGAATCATATTGCTTCGTTGTAGGCGTCCAGGAGATGGTTCCCTTGATTTCATCAATGAACATCCCATCGGGGAAGTCCAGGAGTGTGTAGCGGATCAGCGGTACGCGCTCCACGGTAACTTTCGGAGGCTTACCCTTGTTCCCTTCGAAGAAGTGCCAAAGGATGTCCTTGACTTTAATCCAGCGGCCGCCTACCCGTTTGGAGATAAGAGTGAGCTGGTCGTCCTCGTAGAAAAGGTCTTCTACAAACCTTTTCAGGTTCAGACGGGCAACCGCGTCTTCACCGTCTGCTCCCTTTTCCTCAATTTCGATAAGGATAGATTTCCTGGCTTTAAAATCGCCGATGTACCGCTGGATATTCTCCCGGAAAACCTCATCCTCGATGACTACTGAATAGACCTTGGTGTTCTCCACGTCGTACACTGATGTAATGTGATCGAAGGTCATGAGCGAGCCGCGGTTCAGGTCACTTGTCTTAATGGGGTAGGAAAAGGTTTTTCCTACAGTACCCAGGAGCGGCGGTTCTGAAGTGATGCGCAGAGTAGCATTCACAAAGAAGCTGAAAGATTTTTCGATGACTACCCGCCCATCTGTGATCTCGATCTCTGCCGTGGAGAAATCAAGGTTTTCTTCGGATGGTACCCAAAGGAGTCGGCCTGTAGAAGGATCAATGCGCATTCCCCCGGGTATAGTGATGGGCTTATACCGGATCACATCGAATTCGTTGGGATCGTCCACTTCAAACTGAAACTCCAGTGTGTCGCCCAGACTCACCAGCGTCATGGGCTCGGGTGTGGACACAATTACCGGAGGGTGATTTACAAAGAGGGCTACATGCTGTGTATCAGCCGCAATGCCGTGATTAGCAGCAATGACAAACCGCTGAGTGTCTATCTGTGTCACCTGCGGCTCCCAGGTGATGAGTCCGGTGTTGTCCACCATCATCCCGTAGGGGGCCTGAACGAGGGTATACTTCAATTCACCGGCTTTGTCTTCCGGAATCTGGACTTCCACCTGGTACTCATACCGTTCTTCCACTGCTGCCTCTGTCTCGGGAATGGAGGTAATAACCACCTGCCCGCGGGAGTAGAGCTTCAGGGACTGCACATCCCGGTCGAAGCCGTCGGAGACGACAATACGAACGTCGTAGATATCCACATGAGAGTCATCCGTCTGCCAGTCAAGCAGTCCATCGTTGTCAATGTTCATTCCGGCTGGCGCTTTCTCAAGCGAGAAGCGCAGTTGAGCGTCCTCGTTGGCATCGTGGGCTTCAAGCTGGTAAATAAATTCGCTGCCGGCAACAAACTCCGTCTCCTCCGGCTCTGAGACAATAACCGGCGGGTCGTTTACGTAAATCCAGAAGCGGGACTCAAAGGTAGCCAGTTCAGGGATTACCTGATAGGTGACAGAGCTGTCCTCAGGGGAAGTGACGATCTCAATGCTTTCCCCAACCTTCATTTTCAGCAGGAATTCAAGTTCATACGCTCCTAACTGCGACTTATCCGGCACCCACTCAATAGACCTCGTGTCGTAATGGAAATACATTCCTCTTGGCGGCGCCTCCACCCAGCGGAAACTGAAGAACTCCCGGTCTTCGTCCTCCGGGATGGTGTAGGCGAAACTCTGGTTTACCGGTAATACATACGTTGGCAAAATCCCGGGAGGTAGGGGTATTCCTTCCATAGGAATTGCAGGTGGAGGTTCTTCTACGGGCTGCCCGACTTTTGCCTCGGGGATGGTTGTCTCCGGTACATAAGTATCCACCAAAATTTCTTCAGGGTACTCAGGTACGCTGCCCAGTTCGAAGTAGAATATCTCAGTTGTTTCTCCGGTCCATCCCCCCGCAATCACCGTCCCCAGATAGATTCCGTCCACAATCTCCGGCACTACGGAAAAGATCTGAGCTCCGCCGTCCTCGTTAGCTACGGAGAAAAACTCCAGCAGAGGTGCTCCGCCGCCCGCTGCTCCATAAGCTGTGGTAATTAATCCTTGCTGTCCACTGACCAGAATTAGATCGAAGAAACGGTCATGATTTAGATCAGCCGTCTTCAGGTCCGAAAGGGGTCCGCCGTCAATAGCGAGGTCGAGCACCTCTATTTTTTTGTCTATTACCGATAACTTGACCACATGACCTGAGCGGAACGGAACGAGAAGATCATCCCAGCTGTCACCATCCCAGTCTAAAGTAACCAAGGAACGGTGCAGCGCATCAGACATCCCGGTAACGCGGTGCAGAATGCTCGACTCCGGTGACAGTTGACCATTCTGGTTGAGAAATGCCTGCAGGCGCAGGATATTGCCGTCAGGACTGAAGGCTACGAGATCTGATCTGCCGTCCCGATTGTAGTCGAATGTTCCGGCATAAATGCGCCGGAATTCATCCAGCGGTGTATTCCAAATTTCACGAAGGAAGGAAGTACCGTCCTCTGTTTTAAGTGCGAAGACAGAGATGGCAGGCTGCAATCCTTGCAGCCCTAAGGCAAGTTCCTCCCTGCCATCACCCTCCAGATCGAGCAAACTGAAATTATTTACAGTATTGGGATTAGCTTGGTTACCCAGGGAGAGTGTCAGCGTGGGTTGTGCAGGGAACTCACCTTGTATCCATTGAAAGACGAGGATGGTTCCCGATTCCATTTCATTTAGCGAGAAGACGTTTGCAGCCACGACCAGTTCAGCCGTTCCGCTGCCGTCCAGATCAGTAATGGTGGCGTCCACGAGTGCACCTGTGATCTGAAAGCGTGCTCCAGTGCCGGGTTCGAATGGGGTTGATCGGGAGGAGAGGTGCCAGAGGAGTTGAGGATAGCCCAGTTCGTCAATTTCATAATAACCGACCATTCCCGTGATGCCCCCGTCCCCCTTGCCTTCTTCAATTGTGATAAATTCCACAAGGTCGTCGTTGTCCAGATCAAAAACACCATCCATGTGGACTATCTTGAGATCAGCAGCGAAAGAAAAAGAGAAAAGAAAAATCGTGATTAAGGCAAAAATCTGGAAAACTCGTAGCGATAACATTCTCACTGTTTAGAGTCTCCGCTTTCGTTATCTTTATGGGCAATGTAGAAATATAGTACCATGGTTTCTTCTGCTTCCCTGGAACGGGCAGTAACACTTTGACCGCGAATCTCTTCTACCTCCACCTTATCACGAATTATAAAGCTTACTGTGTAACTCATTTTCCTAATACCAAGCTGGTTTTCTTTAGGTGTCCAGGCGATTACCCTCTCTGCCGGATCAAATTTAGCACCATTGGGGAGATAGTCAGGAGAAAATCCACGCAGCTGCTGGGCTGCTTCCTTTAGTACCGGCCAGGAAACATCTTCACCAACGTACAGAGTGTCTGTTACGCTCTCTCCATCGGGGAGTATATCCTCAGGGAGGATCTCCAGAACTTCCTCTTTTTTGACAGAGGCCAACGTAAGCTTGCGAACTTTCCGCAGTTCAACGTCTTCTGCTTCTGACTCCGTTGCAGCGGCCAATGTTTTATCTTCCTCTTTTTCTGCTGATCTCAACTGAAGTTCGCGAACCCTTCCTAAGTCCGCCGGAGTATCTTCTGGTTCTCGAGGAAGTTCGGTTGTAACGGGCTCCACAGATACTTCTTCATCGGCCTGCACTGTCGTTTCCTCAACAGCCTGCAGCTGAAGCTTTCGCACCTTTCCGCCTGGTACGGATGCTTCCTCCTTGGAGGGAGTTGTTTCAGAGTAAGGTTGAATGGCGTGGAGCTGAATTTTTCTGGCTCTAAGTTGAGTGACTCCCGTCTCTGCTCTGGCCAGCAGAATCTCGTTGATATCGACAGGTTTCATACCAGTATCGGGAAGAGTAAATAGATTTATTGAGGGTTGTTCCATTTTCCGGAGTTCGGTGTCGCCTGGGGAAAGTTCGACCAGAAGGGCATCTCCTGACTTATAAGGCAGCAGAATCTCCTCCGTATCATCAAAGTCAGTGTTTACGATAGAGATAGCCGTGGGAATAATGCCGCCCCCAGTGGAGTAGTCCTGGGTATTCCCAGAAATGGATTGATCTATCAACAGTTCTCCACCATCATTCAGAAAAAATTGTATACGCAGCTCCTGAGGTTCTTGAGACACTGCTACCAGATCAGGCAACCCATCGTTATTGTAGTCCGAAGGAGAAACCAGCAGAAAGCCAAGACCATTTGAAAGAGTACCGGCTTCCAATGTCTGTTGTGTTTCAAGATTTCCGTTATCTCCCATAATCAGAAGAGTAATTCCTCTTGCCGGACTGCCCATACCAATAGCAATCTCGTCACGTCCGTTATTATCAAGATCGACAATTGCGAGGTTAGTAGGGCGGGAATCAGCGCCACCCCAGGTAGCGCTGGGCTGACTTGAAGGAACCCCTTCGGTCCAGGGGAAAATTCTTAACCACGGTTCACTGCCTTCTGCCAGTGTGGTTCTCGATAATACCACGATCTCTGGCGAAGAATCACCGTCCATATCAGCGATAGCGGCATCTCTGATGGGGGTATTGGAGTCATAAGTCCAAAGTAGTGTGTGTTCTCCAAACTCGTCAATTTCATAATACGTGCAAATGGTGCTGTGTATGGCCGATGAGTCACTCTTCTCCAGGCTGAGAAACTCACTTAATCCGTCGCTATCGAAATCGAACGTCCCTTTTACGGAACCGACAAATCTCTGTTGCGCGGGCAGGAAAAATTGAAACAGTACGAAGATAATAAGTACTTTATTAAGTGTCTTTTGAGAATTACTCATATGTAACCATTTTTGAAAACGATGGGCGGAAATCTAGGGTGTTGTCCCTACCTCGGTTTTACTATGGACGGGAGCTCTCCAAGCCACCTCCATACAGAGTAAATATATTCGGAGGTCTTGGGAAAATCAAGCGAAAATGATATGATATCTTGTGCTGAACTAAACCTGAGAGAATCAACACATCAAATGATACTATTTTAACACCACCAGCTTCCGCGTCCTGATCCCCTGTTCAGATGTCAGCCGGTAGAAGTAGATGCCGCTGGAGACTTGAGAGGCATTCCAGACAATCCGGTGGT
>CAZHRR010000110.1:0-8563 GCA_964534955.1 uncultured bacterium | reverse complement strand
CCGTTAATTCGCTAACCATGAAAAAGACAATACCTATCTCAGAATTCAAAGAAAACGCCGATATTCAGGGATTTTATCTTTGTAAGAAGAAGAACCTCCGTACTACCCGAGCGGGGGAGCTGTATCTCGATCTGCTGCTTCAGGACAAGACCGGCGAGATAGGTGCCAAAGTGTGGGACAGGGTAAGCGAGTTTACAAAAAAGTTTGAGGGTGGTGATGCCGTGGCTGTCCGCGGCCGGGTAGAGTCCTTCCAGGACCGGCTGCAGATTGTTGTAGGGCGCATCAACGCAGCCACTGAGGCCAAGTACGCCCGGTACGGTTTTCAGGAAGAGCTGCTTGTTCCCACGTCGCCCTATGATACCGAGATGATGTGGAGCGAGCTCGGTAAGATTATCAAGAATATGTCGAATCAGCCGCTGAAGAAGCTGGTGACTGACCTCTACCGCCGTCATAAATCGAGACTCTTGAAACTGCCGGCATCTTTGAACATGCACTACCCCTACCGCTCGGGATACTTGGAACATGTCCTCTCCATGGCGAAGATCGGTCTGAAACTGGCGCCCCATTATCAGGCTGACAGTGATCTTCTTCTGGCTGGTATTCTGCTCCACGGGATTGGAAAAGTCCCTGAACTGGGAGATGAGCTTGTTCCCGATTACACCGACGAGGGGCATTTTGTGGGGCACACCGTACTTGGCAGGGATATGGTTCGGGAATCTACCGCAAGCATAAAGGATTTTCCCGCCGATCTTCTTTCTGAACTGGAGCACATGATCTTATGTCACGAGGGAGCCTTCGAGAGCCGGTTCAGATCCCGCCCCCGGACGAAAGAAGCTCTCCTGCTGCAGTTGTTGGATAATTTCGATGCCAAGACAGCCTTGTTCGATCGTATATTGAGTGAAGACAGCGAAGAGGGTGTCTGGACCTCGCGCCGGAACTATTTTGGAACACACCTCCGTAAGAAGCCGTCAGACAGCAACGATTGAACTGGCCAAGGCGGCCATGTTTACTTCCTCAGCGGTGGGAGCTGGGTTTGCTCTAGCCTATATTCCCAATATCGAGCTGATTACCGCTATTGTATTTGCTTCGGGTGCTTATCTGGGATTCAGATGGGGTGCAATTGTGGGTGCCGTTTCCATGCTGATCTTCAGCGGCGCTAATCCCATGGGCAGCGGATTTGTCAATCCTCCACTCATAGTCGCACAAGTTTTATCCATGATTATTATCGGATGTGCCGGAGGTTTACTCCGCTCGTGGATCTTTACCGTAAAATGGTCCAGGATGAAGATTGTATTTCTGGGGATGACTGGCGGACTTCTAACATTTATCTACGATACGCTCACTACGCTGAGCACCCCCTTTGCCACCGGTTTTGAAGGTGAAAATCTCCTCGCCTTTTATATTGCAGGGATTGGATTTACTATTCTGCATCAGCTTTCCAATATAGCTGTTTTCGCTCTGGTTCTGCCGGGGCTCTTCAGCAGGATTCGTCAACCTGCGGAATTAATCTCGTGATTAATCCCAAAATGCGATGTTCAACAAACTAACTGAATTAAACATGATTGGAACACACAAAGAAATTCAACACCTACGGCGTTGGGTTTTTTTCATAAATCCATCCTATAAACATTTGACTCCTATGGAGTCTTCCACAAAAATGAATCCCGTTAGGGATTATATGTTTATAGAAAATGATATAACAAAAAAAACGAACCCCATCGTTCAATAAAATAGTATAAAGAGTATGCAATTCAGTTTATACTTAGAAAATAGCCTCCAAAAACTGCAATGATTCGTTTTACCGCACAATGCCTACTGTGTACACTGTTAGTCCTGAATTTTCTCGCAGCCCAGGATTTCGACCTTCCTCTGCATCAGCACGGGGTTCAATTAGGGCAGGGGATGCTTCCTTTTGACTGGAGTGGGCAGGTGGGACATACCCACAATTTTGGGTTTTCTGATTTGGGTGAAGATGTGGAAATAGGGTCTCTCATTCTCGACGGCAGTATCATAGCTTGGCCGTTCCGCTATGCCATCCCTTTTTCCATGGATGATAGTGTCGAGGCAGGCAGCCACTCCAAGGTAGTTTACCGCTGGGGGGATTATTCTCTCAATGAGTTTGGGATTGACCTGACCTCTGCTGATACAAAGAGCACCTCACGTATGACTGGCTTTAAACGAAATTTTGATAGTCAGCTAATGGGTCCGCAGCAGTACGGCCCTGGCACTATTCAGCAGAACTATCTATTTGACTATGAGATTCTCCCCGATAGTTCTCGAAAATGGCAGTTGGGTGTCGGTTTCTTCAAGACAAACCAAAGCTTTCCGGTATTCAGCTTGGGCTCGTGGACACGAGGGGCTTCACTAAGTGATGAACTGTTGGCAGTGGGAATAGTCCGGGAGAGGAATACGTTATCGAAACATTCCCGATGGCAGGTGGCGGCTTCCGGTCAGCGCTTCTCACTTGCCTCTTCGTCCGATGTTCAATCGTGGAAAGCCGATGTACTCGGCTACCGTTTACGGCACAGGTCGGAGAGAGTACTCAATTCGGGATTGTCCCTGCATATTTCTGCAGATGTGGATTTCACTTCGATGGATAGTGACGGCATCATAAGTCCAGCAACTACTGACGCCCAACTCCTCGGTGGAATTAGCCATAATGGCAGTATGCAGATGCGCTTCCTGGCAGGCGTAGGGCTCGTAGGTCCGGATAATTATGGTGTCAACGCTGAAGGTAATTTGACCGTATCAATGGGAAGATTCAACGTCACAGCTTCAGGTCGCAGCTGGCTGGCACCGCTGCCTCCGGTGTTTGCCGGCAGTAACCTCGGCACAGTTATATCAGATGAAGAAGCCGTTTTTCAGCGCAGGACACTTTTCAGACTCGATGCAGAGAGGGTAAGTGGAGACATCCAGATGCAGGCGACACTTTTCACTTCGTCAGCGAATCCTATGTACAGTTTTAGTGCTTTGGGGACAGATACAGTTGGATTGTTGTCAGAAGAATACGGCGTGCTCTCTGGCGCCAGCTGGTCGCTCCGCCAAAAACTATTCCGGGATTGGTACTTGGAACTGAGAGGGATGTCATTTACTGACAATCCTACTGGGTGGGGGAGCGGCATTCAGCATGAAGGTTACGCTGGACTCGAAGGGCGTGAACTGCTCTTCAAAGGAAATCTCGATGCACGGGTAAAATTCTGGGTGAACTACTGGTCCGGCAGAAATGACTTTGTCTGGGATCCCCTCCGGAACATAGGGTATCACGATTATTCAGTCGTCTACAATCCCGATGGTTCAGCTGTTCTCAATGCCCGGTTCACCGCCGTTATCTCCAGATTCGAGCTTTCTTATACTATCGTGAATGTACTTTATGCTGCAAGGGGCGCAGCAGAGAGTATTCTCGGTCCCCTAATGGATGAGGAGATTATTCTCACGCCTTCCCCATACTATCTGCCGCCTACACGGATGGTATATCTCTCTATCCGCTGGAGATTCCAAGATTAGCGGAAGAACCTTAAAGTCAACTGCCCGAAGAGAGCCCGCCCCGGTTCAGGATATCCGTAAATAGACTGCTGGTCTTTCCTGTCGGTGAGGTTTCTCACTCCAAATTCTACGACTGGCATAACTCCCCATATCCTTGGACTTACAAATCGTACAGACGTATCCCACCGTTCATAACCTTTCAGTTCTTCAGCAGATGAATAACTGTAGCGCCTTTTCCCGAGAAAACGATAGCTGAGATTAGCTTTCAGTCTTGATGTCTGCCAGCTCAAGTCGAACCAGTGGGAAACAGCTGGGACGTAAATCAGCCGCTTGCCCTTATCAATGCCAGTGGAGAGAATCCGGCTCCGGTTCTGTTCCGTCCTGAAGGAAGCTCGAATGGGAAATTTCCCAGGATGGACGTTCAATTGGAGGGAAGTTCCGTATGATTCGCTCTTGGCGATGTTTTGTGTCGAAAAAATCCAGTTTTCATCAATAATCCACTGTATCAGATTTTCCGTGTAAAAGTGATAAACTCGAAGCTCTGAGTACAAAGATGAAGAGATAGGCTCCAACACCAATTCAGCAGAGGCGGACCGGCCTTTCTCGGGCAGCAGATCGAGATTACCACTATTGCCCCATGCGTCAGTCCAGTGAAGCTCGTTGATGGTAGGGTAGCGATAGCTTGTCCCCATATTGACTCTCAGCGATTTCAGTAAATGTCCGCCAAACTGATGCAGCAGCGCCAAACTTCCGGTAGGAACAATCTCTACCTGACTGCTGTTCCAGTCAGCCCGAATGCTGGGGGAGATAGTCGTTTGAGCAGCGGGTTTGAAAGTGCTCAGCAGTCCCACAGCTGCCTGCCGCTCAATTTGGTCTCCTGTGTTATCGCTTTCGATTCGATGCTCTGTCCCTTCCGTGGTGAGGATGTATTGGTTTCCTCCGCTTGAGAAGATTCTCTGAAATGCTCGAAACCGGAGAGATGAAACCTGATGTCTTGACTCAGCAGGAAAATCGGGATTACTGTCCATATAGTGCTCGTCGGAATCAAACTTCCCAATGGAGATGTCAGTTTGTCCCCAAGCAGAAAGTCCCCTGTAACTGGCTATCTGAATCAGATCTTTATTGTACTTCCGGGCGTCAGGAGTTGGCCACGTTTCAGACCCCGCCAGTCCCCGTTCACTGTCGGACCAGATGCCCAGGTAGCTTGCGCTCCAAAGCTCTCCAAACGGGATCTTGATCTGAAGCTCAGCAGCATCTTGGGCGAAATCGTTATCTCTGAAGTCGCCGAGATTCTTATAGCGCGTCCCCGTGAGAGAGATTTTACCGCCTGCTGCAGGAAGGGAGATTTTCCCACTTTTACCGATTTCGCCGAAGGAACCGGATTTAGTCCGGATATACGAAAGAGGTCGGTCATCAGCAGCCAGATTAACTGTTCCTCCCACAGCACCCGAGCCGTACAGCGACGAACCTTGTCCGCGGAACAGCTCTGCTTGCCCAATGAACTCTGCCGGCAGACTGCCGAGATCGAACATTCCCAACTGTGGTGAATTCAGCGGAAACCCCTCCAGCATTATCAGGACGTGTTCACTCTGCCCGGTAGGTGAGGCGACGGTCTTCAGTCCTGCAGCTCCACCGTAGTCCTTTACCTGAAGTCCGGCTTTATCGAGGCGCTCTGCGATACTGTTGCCCCAAGCGGGCGCATCGTGGAGCGGGATTACAGCATGACTCACAGGGATGTTAAGTCTGTCGGAGGCGTAGATATTGCCGGTAATTGTTACGGGTGTAAAATGGTAGGTTTTGGGCTCCAGGACCAGCTTGTCGATATCATCTGACACAGCAGTTTTAACTGTCCGGTATGCAGAGTGGCTGATGAGAATCGAATCTGCGTCTGAAACTGGTACAAGATAGAATCGTCCATCGCCATTTGTAGTGGTGCCGATGGATGATCCGATCAAGGATATGGAAACGTTGGCGATGGGCATCCCCTCTGAATCGGTCACATGCACAGAAATAGCCGTCGGTCCGGCAAATACATAAGGCAAATGAAACAGGAATGCGAGTAAAACAGGTAAGGTACGTTTTATGGAATTCATATTCTCCTCCTTCTCCCTCGAAAGTAATGGCGAGAATTTGTGGTTCCGTAGGTTTCCTGACTTACGCGTCACCAGAAAATCCTGCCTTCTCATCCGCCAACCGGCGGACAATGGCTTAGAGGAATTTCCTCAACGATTACAGTAGCGGGGCTGTACCTGAGTTTCACAGGTTTCCCTGCCGGAACCGGTTATCAATTAGCGCTGCAAACTTACTAATTTCTCGACGAGGGAGTCAAGCCTTTTGGCTTGATTTGCTCGGAAGGACAAGATAAATTCACAAGATTTTGATAAAGCATAAACAGAGTCAAACTGGAAGTGAATATGGTTCCGTGATCGTCTCTGTGGCTAATATCCACAGGAAGCCTGGATACCGGTCCGAGGTGGTAACACAGGCTCTGTTAGGTGAAAAACTGACGATTATTGACAGAAACGGATCGTGGCTGAAGGTCTCTCAGTGGGACGGCTATGAGGGATGGATTGACGGCTTCGGAGTGACAGAGGAGGAGACTCCTGCCGGTGAGTATCGCACTGTAGCTGATTTGTTTAGCAGGGTCTACGCTGAAAAGGATAAGTCTTCCCCAATTCTCCGTGATCTGATCTTCGGGAATAAGCTAGTTGTTCTTGACAAAGACGGTGATTGGAGTCGAGTAATTTTACCGGATGGGACAAAGGGTTGGACAGATGCTTCATGGCAAATCGACCCTGAAGAGGATATGAGAAGTGAGATTGTTAATACTGCCCGAAGGTTCCTAGGTATTCAGTATCTTTGGGGTGGGAAATCTCCAAAGGGTTTCGACTGTTCAGGGTTTGTTCAGACTGTTATGTGTTCTGCAGGGATTACTTTCCCTCGAGATGCCCATCAGCAGGAGCAGAAAGAGACTCTTATGGAGTCAACACTGGAGAGAGCAGAACCGGGTGATCTTATCTTTTTCCGGACAGGTGAAGGAAAGACCGACCATGTGGCAATCTCACTGGGTGAGATGAGAATAATTCACAGTTCGGGATTCGTTAAGATCGAAAGTTTGGATGAAAAAAGTGAAAGTTATAATCAACACTTAAGGGAACACATCTCGACGGTAAAAAGTATCAAAAATAATTGCTGATGAAAACACTAAAACGAAAAGGTAACGGGATTCTGAATAGGGAGGTATTGGTTCTGAATCAGAACTATCAACCTCTCCTCGTCTGCACCGCTCGCAGGGCCATCTGTCTGATGTATCTCGGAAAGGTGGAGTTAGTAGAGAGCTACCGGGATTTTGTTCATTCCCCTACAGTTATCTTTCCTCTGCCCAGCGTTATTAAGCTGGGTCGATATGTCCGTACGCACAATAACGACATTGTTTTATCACGCAAAAATGTCTTGAAACGGGATCAGCATCAATGTCAGTATTGCAGCAGGCGTAGTGTTCCTATGACTCTGGATCATATTCTTCCGAAAGAGAGAGGCGGTTCGGACAGTTGGGAGAATCTTGTATCATCCTGTCAGGAGTGCAACCGGAAGAAAGGGAACCGGACTCCGGAAGAGGCTAAAATGCCGCTTTTGCGTCGCCCCAAGAAGCCCAATCGTATTTATTACATTCGACAGTTCATGAAGAAAGAACAGACTGCATGGCGGCCCTATCTTTACATGGAACCTCTGGGTGTGGATGGAGCTTCAGCATGAAAGGGAAACGCGTCCTTAGTGGAATACAGCCGTCAGGCGGACTGCATCTCGGTAACTATTTTGGCATGATGAAGTCTATGATCGAACTTCAGAAAGAGAATGATCTATTCTGCTTTCTTGTGAATTATCATGCTCTTACCACAGTAACCGATTCGAAGAAGTTAAGCCGAAACACCCTTGAAGCAGCTGCTGATTTTATAGCTCTGGGACTTGATCCCGACAACGCAACCTTCTGGGTTCAGTCTGATGTGCCGGAAGTGACGGAGCTGACATGGATCTTAAGCAACGTAACCGGTGTGGGTCTACTTGAACGGGCTCATTCGTACAAGGATAAGATTGCCAAGGGTGTAACCCCCAATCACGGTCTTTTAAGCTATCCTGTCCTCATGACAGCGGATATTCTCCTGTTTGGAGGGGAGGTGGTTCCCGTAGGGAAAGACCAGAAGCAGCATCTCGAGATATCCCGTGATATTGCCAGCAGGTTTAACTCTACGTATGGAGAAACATTCATAATACCAGAACCACTCATCGCCGAAGACACAGGTCTCATCCCTGGAATTGATGGCCAAAAGATGTCTAAATCCTACGATAATACAATAGAAATATTCTGTGATCGTGATGAACTCCGGAAGAAGGTGATGAATATCATTACTGACACCACACCTGTGGATCAACCTAAAGATCCTGACAACAGCACTCTGTATAAAATTCACGCCTTATTCCTGGATGAGACAGGCAGGAAGGAACTCAGGTCCCGCTACGAGGGACCCGGTTTGCGTTACGGTGATGCTAAGAAGGAACTGGCCGAACTTATCTGGGACTATTTCCAGCCATTTCGTGAGAAGCGGAGGGAGTTGGCCGAGAACAAAGGCGCTGTCATTGAAATCCTTAATGAGGGAGCTGAGAAAGCTCGCTCCGTTGCAGCTGAATACCTTGATAAAGCCCGGCGAAATACAGGACTTATTTACGCATGATGAAAAGTTATCAGGTAGAACTGGATAACTTTACAGGTCCTCTGGATCTGCTCCTTTTCTTCATCAGACGGGACGAACTCGACATTATGGATATTCCCATCTCTCAGATCACTGATGAGTATTTGGAATTTCTCGAGGCAGTACAGTCCCTGAATGTGGCTGTTGCGGGAGAGTTTATAGCCATGGCAGCTTTGCTTATGCGGATCAAGGCGAAGTTTCTCTTGCCGAAGCCGGTTGCAGAAGATGATGGTGAATTGGAGGATCCTCGAACTGAACTTGTTCAGCGGCTGCTGGAATATAAGCGCTTTAAAGAAGCTGCTCAGAATCTCGCTGTTTATGCAGAAGATCAG
>CAZHRR010000109.1:0-8571 GCA_964534955.1 uncultured bacterium | reverse complement strand
GTTTTGGATTATGGCTGTCATTCCCCCTAATGGTGCTGGCGGCTCATTGTACGGGACAAAACCATTTTCTTCTCTCAGTTCAGGTGGAAAAGTGGGAAAGCTTGCACGCCAATTTCGTAGATCGGCAATATCTTCTTCACTTATCCCGGAACCTTCCATGAAGGCTATCCCCGAATTGAGTACTACCCTACCGCTGTCAATCTCTCCAATCTGTTTATAGCATTCAGCAAGGAACAAATAACTTTCGTAGTGAACTGCAAAACGGTCAGTCCGAACGTGATGGAGAAAAAGGCGTTTGGCCTCAATATAATTGTCATTAGAGAAAGCTTCGTATGATTGAGTAAAACTAATGTCTACAGGGGACTTCGGCCGGACAGTTTGATTGTTTCCGCCGCAGCTAAGAAACAGAAAAGCTGAAACAGTCAATAAGAATAATGAAACATATGTGCTCAGATTCTTCATACGGAAGAAAATTCCGGGTGGAGCTTTAAAAGTTCATCCATCACCCATCGGACTATGACAGCATCATCCAGGAAACCCAGTACATCTATCTTATCGGGGATTTCATCTTTTTCTTTTACAAAGTAGTTGAGAGCGAAAAGTATCATCCGTCGTGATTCAATATCCAAATCCGTCTTGGACATTAATAATGCAAACATGCGATCTACATCTTCAACAAGTTGAATAACGAAAGTAGAAATGTCCTCTTTCTCCACAAGCTTTTTCAGCTTACCGTGCAATTTAGTTAATATTTTTTGCTCTTTTTCTAATGGGAAATTACTGATCTGATTACGATACTTCTGAATATCTCTTTTTGTCAGCTTAAATGTTACTGGTGTGACTTCCACAAGATATGGCCTCCTTGATTGAATGATTAATGATAAAGTAATTTACACAGGAGAATTGACATTTACGAATTACGCGATACATAGTATTTCCCGTCACTTCCTCCTCAATAGGTCACACAGGACTCCTTGACAGGAGAGACCCTGCGGGTCAAAGGAATCCCTGCGGGATAAAGTGATGGTGAATTTAGAAGCTTCAAACCTCTCTTGAATAGCACACTCAGAATATTAAATTCCAGAGCGTCACAATATCCTTAAACGCAGCCAATATTTACAATGCCGGAAATTTCACCATTCAGAGGATACCAGTATAATCCTCAGATTATTGATAATCTGACGAATGTACTCGCTCCGCCATATGATGTGATTTCTTCAAATTACCGTAAAGAACTGATCCATCGTTCGAAATATAATATCGTTAATCTCACACTAGCGAAATCCATCGAAGAGCAATCTGATCCTAATCATTATGCAGCAGCGTCGGAACTCCTGGCGCAATGGAAAAAAGAGAATATTGTGATTCCAGCGGATAAGCCGAGTATTTGGCAAGTCACAGAATCATTCCAGGATTCCGAAGGTTACGATATAGAGAGATACGGCTATCTTGCACTGGTGAAGCTGGAGGATTATACCACAGATGGAATCCGCCGGCATGAGCGAACTCACAAAGCAGCGAAGGAAGATCGCTATCGGCTATTAGATGCGACCCATATGAACTTCAGTCCGATCTTTTTCGTCTTTAACGACATAGACCGCTCCTGCGAAGATCTGATGCACAATTTCCCTTCGGAGAGTCTTCAAACCGGCAGGCTCGATTTCGAAACAATTGTCAGCTTGCGCATTGATATGACTTCAGACAGCGAGTGGATTGAGTCATTCTCATCTCTGCTTTCGAATAAGCCTCTTCTCATCGCAGACGGGCATCATCGTTACGAAACTGCCCGCACGTTTCACGAACATCAAAGAAAATCATCTGGACTGAACAGCGGTTATGTCCTCGCCTATCTCGTACCGTCAAGCTGCCGTGGATTGCAAATTCTCCCTACTCACCGCGGAATCCACGGACTGACGGAAAAGCAGCAACAGCAGTTGCTCTTCAGCTTGACAGAACTCTTTTCTATTGAACCTCCGTCTGTTGACGCACCCTACCTTAGCATCTGTGTCGACAACGGTAAGATTAATCGCTTATATTATGAAGATGAGATATCTTCAAGTCGACTTGACATTCAGCTATTCGAGGATATCATTCTGAATAAAATACTTAAACTTTCCGAAGATGAGATTGCCAACAAAGCCCATTTGATGTATTTTCACAGGCGAGAAGATTGTCTTCAAGCAGTCAACGATGGTATCTTGCAGGCAGCATTTATTATGGAGTCCCTTACCGTAAATGAGCTTATGGCATCCACTGAGGACGGAAACGTGCTACCACAGAAATCCACTTTCTTCTTCCCGAAGATTGGCGCAGGAATGGTTATGCAATCGCTGGAGATAATGTAGTCATGGAAAAGCCCAAACTCTTCATCCCAGGACCCACTCATGTTGATTCTGAGCTTCTCACCTCTCTGGCTGAATATCCAGTAGGCCACCGTTCTGAACTCTTTTCGGAGCTCTATGATGAGGTTGTTGAAGGAATTCAAAAAGTTTTGTTTACCTCTAACCGCATTTTCCTGGGGACGTGCTCCGCCACCGGATTGATGGAAGCGGCAGTTCGCAACTCTGTCCGGAAGCGATGTGCCAATTTCGTCTGCGGCGCCTTCTCCCGGAGATGGCATGAGATTACCGCAGCATCCGGGATTAAATGCGATGCTGTATCCGTTGAGCTCGGTAAAGCCATCAAGCCTGAGCTCGTTCGCGAAACACTTCAGACAGGTAAATATGATACAGTTACGATCGTTCATAATGAGACATCTACTGGTGTCATGAACCCAATCACCGAGATCGCAGAAGTCGTACGTGACTTTCCGGATGTGGTGCTTCTGGTGGATATGGTGAGCTCTATGGCAAGCATAAAAGTGGAAGTTGACACTTTGGGCATTGATGTGGCTCTGGCAAGTGTGCAGAAGGGCTGGGGACTCCCTCCCGGCTTTGCCGTCTGCTCTGTCTCAGATATTGTCATGGAGAGGAGTAGACAGATTTCCAATAAGGGTTACTATTTCGATTTCCTGGTGATGGAAAAATATGCAAAAAAATCACAGACCCCTACCACCCCATCCATCCCACATATGTTTGGTCTGAAAGCTCAACTTTCCCGTATCTTTGAGGAGGGATTAGAGAATAGGTTCCAGCGCCACAGGGATATGGCTGAGGAAGTCAGGAACTGGGTCAAGCAAAAGTTCGACCTATTCGCAGAACCAGGCTATGAATCAGATACGGTCACTTGTGCTGGTAATCCAAACGGAATTGATCTGATAAAAATGGCCAGCCGTCTTTTGGACCGCGGCTATTTAATTTCAGGAGGTTACGGACCTCTCAAAGGAAAAACATTCCGAATTGCTCATATGGGCAATCTGAAAATGAATGAAATCAGAGAATTGTTAGAGACCATGGATAACGTACTGGAAGAGATATAATGCAAGTTCTTATCACAGATCCCATCGGTGACATCGGACTAAAAATATTAAAGAAAGCCGGACTGAAGATTGTAGAAAAGATCGGTGTTTCCACTGATGAACTGAAAAAAGTCCTTCCCAATATCGACGGTTGGATAATTCGCAGCGGGACAACGGTAACACGCGAGCTTCTGGAAGAGGCTCCCAAGCTCAAGGTTGTTGGCCGTGCAGGTGTGGGAGTGGACAATATTGACATCTCCGAGGCGACTCTCCGCGGTATAGTTGTAATGAACACTCCCGGCGTTAACACAGTAGCTGCAGCGGAACATACCATTGCTCTTATGCTATCCCTGGTCAGGAATGTTCATCGAGGTCACTCTTCACTTGTTGAGGGACAATGGGATCGCCATAAGTTGGTGGGATCTGAGCTCCGTGGAAAGACACTGGGCGTCATCGGTCTGGGAAAGGTCGGTAGCGAAGTAATCAAACGTCTGCACGGTTTCGGCATGGATATCCTAGGCTTCGATCCTTATATCAAAGCTGAAAACTATGAGTTCGATTTTGTGGAGTTCTGCGATGTAGACAGGCTTTGCCGGGAAAGTGATATCATTACCCTCCACGTTCCACTTGTTGACAGCACAAATGATCTCATCGATTTTGAGAGGCTGAAGTCAATGAAGCCTTCCAGCTATCTCATCAACTGCGCTCGGGGAGGTGTTGTGAACGAGGAGGATCTGGCTGTAGCTCTGGAGCAGGGAATATTAGCCGGCGCGGCAGTAGATGTCTTCGAATCGGAGCCGGCTCTGGATACCCCTCTTGCTTCTGCCCAAAACATTCTGCTTACGCCTCATCTGGGTGCCTCAACCCAGGAAGCGAAGGAAGGTGTTTCTCGGGCAGTCTGCGAACAGGTACGCGACTTCCTTCTCGATGGTAAACTGGAAAATGCGCTTAACATTCCCATATCGGACCTCTCCCTCCTGCGCTCGCTGGAACCACATCTAGAGCTCGCAACCAAGATTGGAGTATTTCATCAACAGATCAGTTCTCAGCCAGCCGATTCAATTCATGTGGAAACACGCGGTACGCTAACCGAAGTAAGGCTTATGACTCTTGCCTTTCTCAAAGGTTATCTCGGTAGAGCACACGGTAGTAACATTAATTATGTAAATGCACTTGCAGTTGCGCAACAGCACGGAATTGATGTCGAAGAAACCTACCATCACGGCAAAGAAGATTATGCTAACCTCATCTCCACTACTGTTTCTGCTGATGATATCAAGAGAACCATCCGGGGCAGTCTCTTTTCCGATAAGCACCCGCGAATCGTTTATTATGACGGCTTCCACTTCGACCTAAATCCCACCGGTACACTGCTAATCGTAGAAAACGATGACGTGCCTGGAGTCGTAGGTAAAATGGGGACTTTCCTCGGTAAACTCGGTGCAAACATTGCTGGCTACCAGCTCAGTCGGAAAGCTGAGCACCATCACGCTATGGGCATCATTCGGCTCGATTCTGCTATATCGGATGACGATCTGAAGGAACTGACTGATATTAAGGAGATCATTTCCGTTCAACAGATTGTGCTCTGAGGTTAATGACTGCACACTCCCGCAGAATCTCGTATCTCTACTATTTTCTTCTCCTGCCTGTGATGTTTTATTCTCAAGAGCATCCATCTATACATGAGGAGGAGCTGGAAGAACACAAATCCGAAAATACAATTGTAGAACCAGTAAATGTTATTTCCGGTTTAGAGAATCTTATCTCAAATCTTCAAGAGAAAGTTGCAGATCAAAAGATCGGAATCGTTACAAATCACACCGGTTTAGACAGCAGAGGATGGCCGAACTGGATAGCTATTGAGGAAGGGACGTCAGCAGAAGTTGTGGCAATTTTCACACCGGAGCACGGATTATCAGGGAAATTTCTGGCAGGCGAACGTGTGGCTCATGACTCTGAGATGGCTTCTCACTTGCCGGAAATCTTTTCTCTCTACGGCTCATCCAGGAAACCAACTGCAGAGATGCTCAATGGTATTGACCTTCTGATCTACGATATTCAAGACATAGGTGCTCGATTCTACACCTACATTACCACCCTTGGACTTGTGATGGAAGCCGCCGCAGAGAACAACGTTCCTGTTCTTGTCCTCGATAGACCCAATCCTATCACAGGTACCAACGTCTCCGGCTCCATTCTTGATCTGACTTACCAATCATTCGTCGGATACTACCCGATTCCTGTGCAGTACGGACTTACTCCGGGAGAGCTTGCTCAAATGATTGCTGGAGAAGAGTGGATAGACTCCATACCTGAACTTGATGTAATTCCCATGATTAATTGGTCGAGAGAACTGTGGTATGATGAGACAACTCTTAAATGGGTACCTACTTCACCCAACATCCCGGATGTAGCCACTGCGACTGTATACCCAGGGATTTGCTTTCTCGAAGCCACAAATATCTCGGAAGGACGAGGTACCCCACTGCCCTTCCTTCAGGTTGGAGCACCATGGATTGACGGCAAACTAATATCTCAAAAACTGAACCAGCTCAATCTGAAGGGTGTCGTCTTCAGACCGGTATCATTTATGCCACATCATCCTGAGAAGAGTGGGCACAAAAAATATCATGAAGAGACGTGCTACGGTGTTCGCATTGTGGTAACTGACCGTAGAAAGTATGATCCGGTTCTCACCGGAGTCCATCTTATGAATCTGATTCACGAAATGTACCCAAACGAGTTGGAGATACGAGAAGATAGTCTGAATCGTCTGTTTGGGACAGATGATTTATCTAGAATTTTTCGGGGAGAACTTATACTTCAAGATATACTTGATGTTATGGCTACTAACGCATCAATATTCTTGGAGTTGCGTATACCGTATCTTCTCTATTGATTTGCTAATGATCATTAAATCGCCTATGAGTCCACTCAGAGTAGGGGTTAAAACCCCTCATTTGTTTGTTTGTCCTAAAATCCCCGAGCTACCTGCCCGCCCCACGCTGTGGGTGGCAGGCGGGAAGCACAAGGTAATTGTTCCCCGAATCTATTAGAATATGAGCAATGAAATCAACTAAACGTCTTCTCTCTCTGGATGCCTTTCGCGGGATGACCATCGCTGCCATGATACTTGTGAATACTCCTGGGAGCTGGACATATATTTACGCCCCTCTCCGCCATGCTGATTGGCATGGATGGACACCTACAGATCTCATATTCCCATTCTTCCTCTTTATTGTAGGTGTTGCTATAACATTCGCTGTCCAATCCCGTATCGGTGTAGATCCCAAATCTGACATCTATATGAAAATCGTTAAACGATCAGCGATTCTATTTTCCCTCGGTTTACTACTCTCTATCTATCCATTTGGAATACCCTTCACATCCGGGGGGTGGAGTGACTTCTCTTTCTCCTCAGTAATAGACGCATTCCTCGATGTACGAATCATGGGAGTTCTACAACGGATTTCACTATGCTATCTCTTTACTACACTGATTGTCATTCATCTGACACGACGAGAACAATATTTTGCTGCAGTGGGGTTAATGATGATTTATTGGATTGTGATGATGTTCATACCTCATTCTGCAGGTATTACAGGAAACATCAGCTTGGAAGGAAATCTGGCTCGTCAGATTGATCTGGCTCTCTTTTCCCCTGAGAATATGTATTCAGTGAATGGAATACCGTTTGATCCTGAAGGACTGTTGAGTACTATTCCGGCTATATCTACCACTCTTTCGGGAGTCTTTGTGGGAAATCTCCTTCGAGGACATTTGAGTCCCAGGGAGAAAGCGACTTATCTGGTCTGGTGGGGATTGGCTGGAATTGTGCTGGGAAAGGGATTGAGCATTCTAATCCCCATAAACAAACAGCTGTGGACCCCCTCTTATGTTCTTTTGACATCGGGTTGGGCATGTCTGATTTTGGTTCTCTTTTATTGGCTTATGGAGATTAAGAACAAAAAGCTGTGGGCAAAGCCGTTCATTGTTTTTGGGAGCAACTCAATTTTCGTATTTGTTACCTCGGGCATCCTGGTAAAGACAATTCTCAGGATCAAAGTCCACTTGAACGACGGATCGATTACAACACTCTACAGCTGGATATACAAGGAAATGTTCGTTCCTTGGGCTGGGAACATCAACGGTTCACTATTATTTGCAGTAACATGGATTCTGCTGTGGCTTGGGATTCTTTGGATATTTTATGTCAAGAGGATCTACATCAAGATATAACGATTGCGGAACCGGCTCGCTGACTCTTGCAAGACTCGTCTATTTCATTATAGCGAATTTCTTGCAAATTCCGCGCCGTTTATCAGAGCCGAAGGCGAGTCGGGTTAACGTGGGGTTGGGCGGCATTTCCTTCAACTGTTTTCTGACAATTTTATCGCGCATCCTGACCTAGCTCGAAAAGCCTTCGGCCAGTCAGGAAAAACCACATCATCAAAAGCACATATCCTATGCCTACGAGGGTGGCAATGATGTTCGAGTGAGAGTTAAACGCCGTGCCAAAGTCACCGACCAATAGAAAAACGTCCGCTAGAATTCCCACAAAAACAATTACTTTGCCGAAGATATTGCTCCATAGCATGACGAATGAGATTACCAGCCCCGCAACCATCACTCCACTGCGGCCTGCTATTTTCGTTGCAATGAATAGCACTATCCCCAGGAATGGTACAACCGCAGCAATTGTAGACCAAATTTTGTTGGTCTGCCTGAGAGCAACATAGAGACCAAGATACATCGTGGCTACGAGAGCCATGATAGCAATATCCAGAGGATTCAGTCCATACAATTGATCGAACTGAACTCCGTCGAACCCAGCATTTAGTTTGAAGAGTACAACGAGCCAATTGTTCTGAAGTAGCGAGAACCTGACATTCATGGTACTAGGCCGAAGATCTGCGGCGATTATGCTTATCATTGCAAGCAGGAATAACACGCCCAATATCAGAGCGGCCATTCCGCTGACTCTGTAGAGCCAATTCCAGCGGAAATCTGTAGGTTCGGCATCAGTAACTTGATTCAATGTTCTTACTCATCCTTTTTGTTTTGTCAGAGTATCGGCAGAGCGCCAGCGAAGCCGTACTGATGTTGCCTGCCCGCGCTCCGTTGTCGGGAGCAGGCGGGGAGGTACTCCACTCCGCCGTTCAGCGAGTGAG
>CAZHRR010000108.1:0-8620 GCA_964534955.1 uncultured bacterium | reverse complement strand
ATTGCGAGGCTCTCCGGACTCATGTACGCCAGCATGAGTACCTCACCGTTGGAGTTATCCTGTATAATGGTCGGTATAAGGCCGTTGTGATCTAATTTCAAGTTCATCTCTTGAACACGGGTTTTCGCTTCACTTAAATCCATTTTCTTCTCCTGTCAATCTCACGGGAATCTTCTGTGCTGCCAGATATTCCTTCACCTCCTGCAGGGTCAGGATACCGCGATGGAAAACGGACGCCGCAAGTACAGCATCTGCCTTACCCTTCATAATAGCCTCCCTGAAATGCTCTACAGTCCCGATCCCCCCTGAGGCAATAACGGGAACGTTCACAGAACGGCTGATCCGGCGTGTAATCTCCACATCCACACCGTTCTGTGTCCCATCAGCGTCCATGCTGGTCAGCAAGATTTCTCCCGCACCTCTCTCCACTGCCTCCTTAGCCCACTGGACGGCCTTTCTTTCCGTCGACCTTGTCCCGCCGTGGGAATAAACCCGCCAATCACCGGCATTCCGCTTCACATCCATAGCCAAAACGATACACTGGGAACCGAACCGCCTGGCTCCTTCCCTCAGCAAATCGGGATTCCTGAGGGCGGCTGAATTTATAGAAACTCTGTCAGCGCCGGCCTGGAGAATCTCGCCAATATCTTCCCTTGTTCTGATTCCTCCTCCCACAGTGAACGGAATGAACACACGCTTAGCAACTTTCGAGACCAAGTCAACCACATGCCGGCGGGATTCCAGAGTTGCCGTGATATCAAGAAACACAAGTTCATCTGCACCGGCGTCAGAATAGCGAGCCGCTAACTCTACCGCATCCCCTTCATTGACAAGGTTCAGAAACTTTACTCCCTTTACCACCTGACCATCTTTCACATCAAGGCACGGTATAATTCGCCGGGTCAGCATTGGCTCATCTCCTCTAATGTGATCTTCCCCTCATAGAATGCTTTCCCCACAATCACACCGGAGACGCCTGCAGCATGGAGCTTCTTCACTGCGTCTATGTCCGCCACTCTGGCTATTCCACCTGAGGCTACAACTGGAAGGGTTGTGCTCCCTGCTATGAATTCCAGCTGCTGAAGATTGGGGCCTGAAAGCATCCCGTCGCGATGTATGTCAGTGTAGATAATCCGGGAAAATCCAAGAAATTCTACCTTCTCAATGATCTTTGTCACATCGATAGCTGAAGTGGATTTCCATCCATGGGTAGCGATCTTCCCGTTTCTGGCATCAATAGCCGCCACCAGACTGTGGGGAAAGCATTCAGTCCACTCCCGGAGGATAGTGATATCTAACAGCAGGCACGAACCAAGGATCAGATACTTCGCACCGCTCTCCGCAGCCTGCTGGAGGTGATCAGCGGACCGCAGCCCGCCTCCAAGCTCTACATCAATCCCAGTGGACGCAACAGCCTCCACAACCGACAGGTTTTCAGAATGTCCACTCCTTGCCCCATCCAAATCCACAAGGTGAACCAGGTCAAGACCTGCATCCAGAAACTTCTTCGCCAATTCCACGGGTTCTTCATTGTAGTCCTGTCTCGTATAATAATACCCCCGGGTGAGACGTACGCACTTTCCATCCATGATGTCGATAGCTGGTATCACTTTAAACGCATCCATCGATGAACCTCCTTAGAACGGCAAGGCCAAACTTCTGTGATTTTTCCGGATGGAACTGAACACCCACTGTATTTTCTGACTGCAGCATGGAGACAAAACTCTCTCCATAGGAAGTTTCTCCGATTACCGTGCTTGGATTGGCTGGCTGGCAGACAAAAGAATGGACGAAATAGGCATATCCCTTCTCAGATAGTAAACCGGGAGTTTTCGCTGGTACAACCTGATTCCAACCTATATGAATGGCTCTAGGTGCGTTCTGGAGTCTGGTGACATTCCCGGGAATAAGCCCCAAACCTTTGTGTAGACCATTTTCCTCGCTCTTGTCGAGCAATAGCTGCATCCCCAGGCAGATTCCCATGAGAGGACGGCGGTTGTCGGACCACTCCTGCAGGAAGGTCACGAGGTCGAGAGCATCGAGTCTTTCCATGGCGGGCTGAAAGGCCCCCACACCGGGGAGGATAAGCCCTTTGCACCGGGACAGCCTATCAACATCTCCTATCATCTCACACGGGATGCCCAGAAATTTCAGGGCATTTCGCAGGCTGCCGATGTTCCCGACGCCGTAGTCTACGATGCCAATCATAGCGCCCCCTTCGTAGAAGCGACACTTCCCGTCCGAGGCATAAGCGCCCGCCGGAGAGCCAGCCCCAAACCCTTGAACATAGTCTCGATGACGTGGTGATCATTCTCACCGTAAAGAGAATGAATATGCACAGTAATCCTCGCTTCCTGGGCGAATGACCTGAAGAAGTGACCAGTTAAAGCGGTTTCAAATTCACCAACTCGTTCCACATTGAAATTGGCATCGAAGGTACAGTAGGGCCGGTTACATACATCTACCACCACCCGGCTCAACGCCTCATCCAGAGGACAGAACGCATAGGCGATCCTCTTTATAGCAGTGTCGCCAGTCCATGCTTTTCGAAAGGCTTTCCCAAGGATCAACCCACTGTCTTCTACGGTGTGATGTGTATCCACATGCAGGTCTCCTTCGCAGGTCAGTTTCAGGTCCCATCCCGCCCAGAATGCCAGCAAAGTCAGCATGTGATCGAAAAAGCCAATCCCTGTTTGAATCTTATTCTCCCCCTTTCCGTGAATATCAAGTGAGACATGAATGCTCGTTTCTTCAGTAATTCGACTGATCTCAGTCATCGGTTCTCTCCATTCTTTTCAGCAGCTCTCCTGCAGTTTCTACCTTCAAATCATACTCTCCAACGGTAAGACCACTTCCCACAAGGCAGAAGTCGAGGGGACGGCCGGTCTCCCGCCGATAGTTCCTTACCAGTTCAAGATCATCTCTCACATCGCCAATATAGAGAGGGTATTCACACTGTAGATTCTCTATGAGCTGTTTCAGCTTTGCCGGATTGGGTTTATCAAGTTGCGGATCATCCGAGACAGCTACAACTCCGTCCGGCAGCCTCCAACCCAAGAGTTCAAACGCCAGCTCTGTCTCCTCACGATTCCGTCCTGTGACAATACCGGAACGGGAAAGAACATCCCGCATGGCTTCAGCGGATATTAGGGGAGTTTCTGTCTGCCACAGCCCTGGAATCCTGATGAACTCCGGATTGAAGCCATAGAGCTTCCGGCACGCTGAAGTCCCGCCGTAGGCTTCCTGTGCCAGACTCGTGAGGTAAGCCTCGAACTCTATGGTCAACTCCTCTACCACTGTCCTCAGGCCAGACATACCGCTGCCGTTCCTTTCAATCTCCTGCACAAACGATGGAAAGTCCATCTCCTGTCTGTATGCTGCCCAGGATGCACCAGCGATAGCTACATGCCAGTCGTTGTTGAACCCGCGAATGGACTTCAGTTGGCTAACCTCGGCGGATGTGAAACTTCTCGATGAGGTGGCATATGATACCGCTTCTACCGCCGCAGTGGTGAAAGAGTGTTTCGTATCAACAAGAACGCCGTCAATGTCGAAAATGTATCCGTCGTAACTCACAGCAGATCCCGAACCCCTTCGAGAAGTTTCTGATTCTCTTCTGAAGTACCCACTGATACCCTTACCGTATTGTCGCAAAGCGGATAAGACGAAATATCCCTTACTAAAACTCCCCGTTGAGCCAGTCCATTGAACGTGGCTGCAGGACCGGCAGGTGTCTCAAGTAGAAAGAAGTTAGCGTGAGAGGGCCAGGCCTTTACACTTGGGATATAATTCAATCTGTCAAGCAGCCAATCCCGTTCCTGTACAATCTTTTTAGCCCGCTCTGCCACAAGATCTGTATAATCCAGCAAAACCTCCCCCGCAACGGCAGAAGGCATATCTATATTGAAAGGCAGGAGGCACTTCTGGACTTCCACCGCCAGGTCCGCATTCATCACCGCGTATCCGAGGCGGAATCCTGCCAGAGCGAAGGCTTTGGAGAACGTCCGAGTTACAATCAAATTCGGATAATCCTTAACAAGCGGCACTGTTGTCACGCCGGAGAAATCAACATACGCTTCGTCCACCACTACCAATCCCGGGCTTACATCAGCAACCCTCTCGATAACCTCGACCGGTATCAGCGTACCGGTAGGGGAATTGGGATTGCACAAGATAGTCACCTTGGCTTTAGCGGCTTTTTCCTTCAGGTCTTTCTCATCTGGCTCGAATTTGTCGTTGAGCAACGATGTATGAACCCTCGCTCCCCGCTGCTCAGCTATCATATCGTAGACGGCAAAAGTTGGGGAAAGTGTACAGACAGTATCTTCTTCTGAAAGTGTCGCAGCGGCTATTGCCTGCAGAACTTCATTCGACCCCTTACCCACAACAATCTGCTCCTGTTCAACATTCAGAGGGATCGCCAGTCTGGACTTCAGTCTCTGGGGGATCAGTTCCGGATATCGGTTCCACGGAACGCGTACGATTCTGGAAGTGATCTCTTTCTTCAAGTCCCCAGCCCAATCCCAGGGACTCTCATTCTGGTTGAGCTTTACCGTATAGTCGACGCTTTTTACCCGGTAGGCCTGCTGACGGCGAATTGTTTTTCTGATCCACTGTGTTAGTCCGGAATCAGCCATCTTCCATCCTCACTTCAACTGACCGGGCATGTGCAAAAAGCCCTTCCGCCTCCGCCAGCACCATAACCGCCCTGCCGCTTGTCTGAATGGCCGATTGCGGTGATTCGATTACCGAGAAAGGTACCAGGAAATCGTAAACAGACAGGGGACCTCTGAATCGAGCCTGTCCTGCCGTAGGCAGTGTGTGGTTGGCTCCCGCCCAGTAATCTCCCCACGCTACCGGTGTCTGCGAGCCCACAAAGACAGCTCCAGCAGCGACACTGTCTACCCACTGTTCGGGGTTTTCCACTTGCAGCGACAGATGCTCGGGGACAATCTTGCTGACTGCAGCAATACACTCGTCTACCGACGCGGCTAAATAGATAAACCCCTGGTTCCTCAGCGCTGCCTCAGCGGTTACGCGCGTCGGCAGTTTTTCCAGAGCATCCTCCAACCTGCGATTAACTTCTGATGCTATTTCTTCACTGACAGTCAACAGAACTGACCAAGCGTCAGTATCATGTTCCGCTTGTGAGATAAGGTCTATTACTACCTTGGCAGGGTCAGCAGATTCATCAGCCACTACCACCAGTTCAGTAGGCCCCGCAAGCATGTCAATCCCGACTGATGCGCTCACCGCCCGCTTAGCGGCAGCAATATAAACATTACCCGGTCCCGTGATTTTGTCTACAGCCGGGATACTCTCCGTGCCGTAAGCCATTGCGGCAATCGCCTGCGCCCCGCCTGCACTGTAGACCTCCGACACACCAAGCAGACCACAGACAGCCAGGATCAAGTCATCAGGATCGCCGGACTCGCCAGGTGGAGAGCAGAGCGCAATCTCTCGAACCCCCGCCACCTGTGCCGGGATAACGTTCATGAGAGCAGTGGAAAGTAGTGGGAACCTCCCACCCGGCACATAGATACCTACGCGCTCTACCGGGCGCCAGCATAATGACACACGTGTCCCGTCCGGCTGCTTGACAGAAAGACTCTCTGGCAACTGTTTTTTGTGGAATCGCCGAATGTTCTCACCGGCTTTCAGGATTGCCGAACGAAATTCCAGACTGATGGAGTCTGCAGCGGAAGTGATCCGCTCCCCGGGCACTTGAAGTTCGTCAATTGAAACACCATCGTACTGCTGTGTCAGCGCTCTCACTGCTTCGTCACCGTTCTCACGGATATGAGACAAGATATAATTAACTGTAACTCCTTCTTTCTCAAGTGTCAGCCGGCGGGCTTCCAGCCGCAGCTTCAGTTCTTCCACTGTTCGGATTATGGGCAGCATTACGGGATTACCTTATTGAGCGGATACTCGATGATGTCTGTAGCTCCTTTCTCTATGAGACGCGGCATGATGTCGCGGACCGTTTTTTCCTCAACGATAACCTCAACTGCAGCACCCAATCCATTGTAGAGCTGACTCACCGTGGGAGTCTTCATGGCAGGGAGTACATCTATGATTGCCCGCAGATTCTCATTCGTAACATTCATCTTCAGTCCCACACGGGAGGCAGCAACGATTGAACTCTGGAGCAGAAGAGCAATGTTTTCAATCTTGTCTTTTTTCCACGAATCTTTGTACGCTTTCCTGTTGGCGATGAAGCGGGTGGACGACTCCATGACAGTATCCACGATACGGAGCTTGTTCGCCTTCAACGAAGTTCCGGTCTCGGTCACTTCCACAATTGCATCCGTCAGGAGCCCCGGCTTTACCTCCGTAGCACCCCAGGAAAACTCCACCTCGGCGGAGACGTTGTAGTGCGCGAGATAATCTTTAGTGATATTGACCACTTCCGTGCTGATGTGCTTGCCCTGGAGGTCGTGTACTGTTTTGACTTCGGATTCTTCCGGAACTGCAAGCACCCACTTCACAGGCTTCATGTACGACTTGGCATAGACGAGTTCACACACTTCCACAACGTCAGACCCATTTTCGACAATCCAATCCTTGCCAGTAATGCCCGCATCGAAAATGCCTTGTTCCACGTAAACGGACATCTCCTGCGCCCGGATAAGAAGCGCCTCTATATCAGGATCGTCGCAATATGGTTTGTAAGCCCTGCTGGAAAGGACAAAGTTCCAGCCTGCCCTTTTCAGCAGATTAAATGTGCTCTCCTGAAGACTCCCCTTTGGTAATCCCAGATTCAATACCTGTTTCATCCTTCTCCTTTCACTAAAAGAAAAAGCCCCCGGGAATCCAAGGGCTTTTAGGTTTCTTGTTATCTTTCTCTAAGAATTACACAGCGCCGCCTTTCTTCCCGTGAAGAAGGTCACAATGGTGATGATGTATATGATGTCGCTGTGTCATACTGAGTTTTAAGTTAATCATTTATCAGAAGGAGGTACAAGAATTTTATTGACTGAATTGAGTATTACCGAATTGTGACAGATCTACATCTTAGTAATTATAATTACCATGATTGTATACGTCGTCTGAGGCTTTCCAACACTTCTGATAAACTTGTGAGAGAATTAGCGTGAGTTTCAAAGATCATTTTTCTTCTAATGAGCTTTTACTATTAAGTTGTATTTCTTGCCCTACAGCGCTATCCAATGGCTACTTCTTTCACATTCAACATCGAAGTCTATTCCGGTAAAAGCTGGTTTGAGAACGTATAAAAAGTATTCGTGTCCCCTTAGTTCTAACCTGCGAACTCAGAGACAGGAGATACAGAGGGTTCTGAACATTTCCCACCTGGGGTGCGGTTGAAAATGGCGTTTCCCACCCGGACCCCAGTTGAAAATTACGAACTCTACATAGATTGGAGAATCTTGGATATTTTCATATCTATATAATTAACTATGAGTTATGAGTTACGAATAAACAGATCGTTCTAACCCGAATGAGAGTAGAACTGAGAACCAGAGTTCTGAACGTTTTAGTGACTGGTACCTCCAACAGGATTCCTCCGAAGGAATCCCTATGGGAGAACCTGTAACTTTACGCACCCCGGGCGAGATTCCCCGAAGGGTCCTGTGGAGAACTCCCACCTTCACTAGCGTTACCTGTCTACTCTTTTGCTACGACAGACAGGCGGCGGACACGCCAGTCTCCGTTGTCACTACGACAGGCAGGCCTGCCCGATCTAGTGCCCAGTCAGGCGGGAAAGTCCGTTGCTCTATCTCCCGATTTCAAGGGAAGCTACCGGTGGGGGAACGTACCCCCAACAGGATTTGAACCTGTAACCCTCGGCTTAGAAGGCCGATGCTCTATCCGGTTGAGCTATGGGGGCATAAACTCTTGTAAGCGGCGCAAAATTACCCGCATACCAAAGAAAAGACAACGCAATTCAGGAGATTATCTACTCTCTCTCGATAACTGCTGCAGTACCGTAGACAAGTATCTCGGATGAGTTGGACATAACCATAGATGTGGAGAAACGGACATCTGTAATGGCATTAGCGCCCAATTCTTCAGCAGCCGCGACCATTCTCTGAACGGCTTCTTCTCTCGATTCCGCCATCATGGCCGTGTACTCCTTGATTTCACCGCCTACCAAGGCCCGGAGATTTGCTATGATATCCCTCCCCACATGCCGGGCCCGGATAGTACTCCCCCGCACCATCCCGTACGTTCTAACAATACGATGGGCTGCAACTGTGGAAGATGTCGTCAATATCACTGTTTCGTTCCTCTGAATGACTCGCCTTTTATATCATTTGCACGCTCACGGATAAGGCTGACGATAAACAAAATACCGCCGATCACCAGGAGAACTATTCCAATCTTGACGATCATATTAATGTTAAGTATGGCTTCTAGAATCCAATAAAGGATGTAAAGGGCGATAATGGCAGCGCCTGCCAAGGCGAGATAGATACCGGATTTTCTCATCATGTTTTGCTCACTTAAGTTCATCATAGTTAGTAACTAAGTTAAGTTAGAGTAATTGAACCGGTGAAATTACTGCTTTTACGGCAAAGAATCATTGTACATTTCCTGCAGAGGTCACATCTGTCCAAAATAAATGTCCAAGAGAGACTATTTGGACAGTATTTGC
>CAZHRR010000107.1:0-8757 GCA_964534955.1 uncultured bacterium | reverse complement strand
TAAATCTGGAAACCGGTAGAAACTTGATTGCGAAGCTAATGAATAATACAGATTAGATAAGTCAGATACTCAGGAAAGATATCAAGTTAAACAGAAATAAATCAAACTAATATAAAGGAGAAATATCATGAAAAGTTTTGCGGGAAGGGACATTTTATCACTTAAGGATTTTGAACGCGAGGAGTATTTTCATCTGTTTGAAGTTGCTGATCAGCTTAGACCTTTTGCCGAAGATCGAAGAAATACCGATTTGTTGGCCGGGAAAATACTCGTCACCGCATTTTACCAGCCGAGCACTCGGACTCGACTCGCTCACGAAGCAGCGATGCATCGTCTGGGAGGGCATGTTACCGGCTTTTCCGATGCGAAAGTGACACGTGCAGGAGATTTTTATCTGGAAAGCATCAAGGATACAATTAAGATGCTGGAATGCTATGGTGATATCATTGTGATGCGTCACTTCCAGCAGGGTGCACCTCACGAAGCGGCAAAGTGGGCTTCTGTACCGATCATCAATGGTGGCGACGGCTGGGGTGAGCACCCTACCCAAATATTGACCGACTTGTACACCATCTACCACGAAAAAGGATGCCTTGACGGTTTAAACTGGCTGGCTGTGGGTGATATGCGGATGCGTACCATGCACTCCTTAGCTT
Source organism: uncultured bacterium (assembly GCA_964534955.1). Classification (GTDB taxonomy): domain Bacteria; phylum Fidelibacterota; class Marinisomatia; order Marinisomatales; family UBA2128; genus UBA2128. The sequence goes on along the minus strand of CAZHRR010000107.1, from coordinate 8,101 downwards.
ACGGTCTGACGCAGTTTGACTGTCCGATTACGTTTGTCTCTCCACCTGAACTCAGCTTAACAGATGAGTTTAAAGCTGAATTGCGGGAGTATGACCTAGATTTCAAGGAAGCCGATCATGTAGAGCAGGCCATTGCCGATGCAGATGTCATTCTTGTAGAACCTGTTGTCCAGCCAGATTACACCAAATCCCGTGATGAGAGATCTGGAGATGTAGGTTTAACACCAGACAATTACAAAATCACAAGCGAACTGTTATCAAGCAAAGCTAAGTCAGATGCTATCCTGTTACACTCGCTGCCTCGTATGGATGAAATCCCAACTGATGTAGACGATACGCAGTGGGCATATTACTGGAAGGAAGCTTTCAATGGAGTCGTGATGCGCATGGCTCTGCTGGCTTTGGTACTCGGTGCGGAGGAATAGGAGGTAAAACAATGGAGACTTTTTTACGCGGCCGTGACATGATAACGACTCAGGAGTGGACTCGTAAAGAGATTGATACGGTAATGGATCTTGCTAAGGAATTGAAGCTTAAGAGAAACTCAGGTCAGCCGCATGCATATTTACGCAACAAAGTCTTGGCTATGCTCTTTTTCTTTTCCAGTACTCGTACCCGCGCTTCCTTCGAGGCTGGAATGGCCCAATTAGGAGGACATGCTCAGTTCATTGAGAGTAAAACTACTCAGATTGCCCATGGTGATACTGCCAAGGAAATTGGTGAGATTCTTGGACGCTATAATGATGGTATTGCTATCCGTCAGGTTGATTGGGGTATTGGTAACCAGTATATTCGTCAGGTTGCTGAGGCAAGCCGCTCACCCGTGTTTAATATGCAGTGCGATTTATACCACCCTCACCAGGTATTAGCTGACCTGCAGACCATAATCGAAAAGAAGGGGGATCCTAAAGGAAAAACGATCACTGTGAGCTGGGCATATGCATCCAGTTATTCCAAGCCTCAAAGCGTACCAAACAGTCTAATTCTCCTCATGACTCGCTACGGAATGAATGTGCGTCTGGTTCATCCCCCGGAGTTTAACCTCAAGAGTGAGTTCATTGCTCAGGCAAAGGAAAATGCAAAAAAGCATAACGGCAGCTTTGAGATCATGGATGACTTTGAAGCTGGTGTGAAGGATACAGACATCTGGTATGCCAAAAGCTGGGGTCCTATGCTCACAACCACTGATCCTGACGAGGACAAGCAGATTACTGACCAGTATAGTGACTGGATCGCAGATGAGCGTCGCTTAGCCATGGCAAAAGAGGATGCTATTTACATGCATCCGTTACCCGCTGACCGCAATATAGAAGTCACAGATGGAGTACTTGATGGTACTAACTCTGTGGTTTTCGATCAGGCGGAGAATCGTCTGCACGCTCAAAAAGCTGTCATGGCTCTGACTATGAGTTGATAGCAATGATTTAACACACATGATAAACAGTAGATAGTACGTAGAATTATCTTAGGTTATTGAAAGTTAAACCTGTTCAGGCTAAGGCTTAGGAGAAGGCAAAGGAAAAAACGTGAGTTATAAGGACCATACATTAAAGAGCACACTCCAGAAAGGGGTTTCTCAAGATCCTTCGGAAAAACCCCCTAAAAGTGTACTGGACTTTCAAATCCCCGCCCTGCCTGCCCGTCATTGGTCAGGCGGGAAGGACGAGGTAAGTAATATTCTGTATCTGTTAAAATACAGTCACTTACCCCGACATTTATGTCAGGGTAGAAGACAGAGGAGCCTAAGCCTTGGCCTATGCCTTAGCCTTCTCCTGGTAAATAGGCAATATTAAATGAACAGAAGTGTCTGTCATAACAATCATGCCACTTTTATTCATTCATACAGATTTATGGAGACGTAATGAGTAATAAACTTGCCGTAATTGCTATCGGAGGTAATTCACTGATTAAAGACAGACAACATCAGACTGTACTTGATCAGTACATCGCTGCACACGAAACCTGTGAACATATAGTGTCAATGATCCGGGACGGGTGGGATATTGCGATTTCTCACGGAAACGGTCCCCAGGTTGGATTTATCCTGCGCCGTTCTGAGTTGGCAGCTCATGAGCTGCATGAGATACCACTGGATGTTTGCGGTGCTGATACTCAGGGTGCCATTGGCTACGCATTACAACAAAATCTCAACAACGAGTTCAGAAGGCTGGGTATAAACCGACATGCCGCTACGATTGTAACTCAGGTAGAGGTATCACAAGATGATCCTTCCTTCAAGAGCCCGTCCAAACCTATTGGATCTTTCATGGACGAAACGGAAGCAGTTCGACGACGTGAAAATAACAATTGGGACGTTGTAGAGGACTCTAACCGCGGTTGGCGGCGAGTCGTTCCCTCGCCACGTCCTATTCGAATCGTAGAAGAAGAAGCAATCAAGGCTTTACTCAAAGCTGGATTAGTGGTCATCGCAGTGGGTGGTGGAGGTATCCCAGTAGCTTCTGATGAAAAGGGCGATCTTATAGGAATTGCAGCTGTGATTGACAAAGATTATGCATCATCTCTCCTTGCCAGTAACATTGATGCTGAATTGTTTATCATGAGCACGGCTGTTGAAAAAGTAGCGCTGAATTTTGGAAAACCCGAACAAACCTGGCTCGATTCCATAACAGTAAAGGAAGCCAAAGAATATCTGGAAGAAGGGATACATTTCGCTGCCGGCAGTATGGCACCCAAAATAGAAGCAGCCATTCAATTCCTGGAAAAGGGAGGTAAGAAAGTCATTATTACTGATCCACAGAATCTTGAAAATGCACTGGCAGGCAAAACAGGAACACATATTACTCCGGAGTAACTTGTGAATAGTAATTAGTAACTGGTGAGTGATGAGTGGTCCATCTACTCCCGCCTATATTTGTGCCATATGGCGATATCTGAGCGGGATACGATGGATAAATAACTGGTGATTGGTAACTTGTGATAGGTGATAAATAAAACAATGATATACAAATGAAACACGTAATTGGCTTAAAATGCCTGATATGCGGCCAGGAATACGCCGTTGATGAGATTGACTACATATGTCCAGACCATGGAGATGAAGGCATTGTAGACGTGTTGTATGACTATGATAAGATATTACATGACATTGATAAGGATGATCTGAAAAATTCCAGAGATTACACAATATGGCGATATAAGCCACTCCTTCCAGTTAAACCAGATTCTGAAGTACCTCCGCTAACAGTTGGCTGGACACCACTTTATAAGACTGATCGTCTTACGGAAGACCTTGGATTGAAACATTTGTGGGTAAAAGATGATGGGCAATTACCGACGGCTTCTTTCAAAGATAGAGCCAGCGCGATTGCTATTGTTAAGGCACAGGAAAAGGGGACAGAAATCATCACAACCGCCAGTACAGGAAACGCAGCGGCGGCTTTAAGCGGTCTTTGCGCCAGCGTAGGACAAAAGAATGTCATTTTTGTTCCGGAATCCGCCCCAAAAGCCAAAGTGGTCCAGCTGCTGGTATTTGGCTCTAAAGTTATACTGGTTAAAGGCACTTATGATGATGCATTCATACTCTGCATAGAAGCAGTTAAGGAATATGGCTGGTACAACCGTAATACTGGTTATAATCCATACATGAGTGAGGGGAAGAAGACAGCCAGTTACGAAATCTGTGAACAGCTTGATTGGGATGCACCAGATGTGATTTTTGTAAGCGTGGGGGACGGCTGTATCATCGGAGGTCTTCACAAAGGTTTGAAAGACCTGCTTGCCTTGGGGTGGATTGACCGAATGCCAAGGATCATTGGTGTTCAGTCCAGCGGCAGTGACTACATGTACCAGGCGTGGAAAAACGACGAGGACGTGTTGACTAAACCTGCCATAGTTGCTCAAACTGCAGCGGACAGTATCTGCGCTGGTCTACCCCGTGACCGCATCAAAGCCATGAGAGCTGTCAAGGAGACAAATGGTGCTTATATCAGCGTGACAGATGATGAAATTCTCACTGCTATTCCTACCATGGCGCGTGGGAGTGGTGTATTCGGTGAACCCGCAGGAGCTGCCGCTTTCGCCGGTTTGGTCAAAGCTGTAGAATCCAGCTTAGTATCGCCTGATGATAGGATTGTTATTTTGAACACAGGAAATGGACTGAAAGATGTGGAAGGCGCCATGAAAGCAGTAGAATTGGTTGGTACAACAACGATGACAGTGGAACCGAATATCGCTGATTTAAAGAGAAAAATAACATAATAGTAGCAACCAGTATTAGAGGAAAATGAAAAATGATAGACTTGACAATTGACCCATCTGCACTGGATAGAGCCATCGAGCGTGCCAGGGAAAAGATTATTATTATTCCCACATTTCAACAGCAGATCAATCCTGCTTTGATTCCCGATTCAATAAAAAATAAGCTATCGGATGTTGGTCTTTGGGATGTAAATCCACTTAACCTTTTTCGCATTACCTGGAAGAATAAGTCAGTGACTCACGGAGGCGGATTTGGTGATGTAAATTTAATTGAATTTCCCAGTGAGATTACCGGTGTTGATGCACGTATCGTAGCTCCCGTCGGGAAATGGTTTCCTACAGGTTCGCATAAAGTCGGAGCTGCATTCGGCTGTCTTGTCCCCAGACTGATTACGGGTCAATTCGATCCTTCTACACAGAAGGCCGTATGGCCATCAACCGGTAACTATTGCCGGGGCGGGGCGTACGATTCAACCCTTTTGGGATGTGATTCCGTTGCAATTCTGCCGGAAGAGATGAGTCAGGAGCGTTTTGACTGGCTTGCATCCGTAGCAGGCGAGACGATTAAGACTCCGGGCAGTGAGAGCAATGTTAAGGAGATCTTTGATAAGTGCTGGGAACTCCGCGAATCCGGTGAAGATCTGGTGATATTCAACCAGTTTGATGAATTTGGGAATTTCCTGTGGCACTACAACGTGACTGGACGAGCCTTAGCGGAAATCCTTGAAAAGATCATGAGGCCGAATGATGAATTTCGCGGAGCCGTGTACACAACAGGTTCTGCAGGAACCATTGGCAGCGGCGACTATCTGAAGAGCCTGTTCCCAGCAAGCAAGATTGCCGCCAGCGAAGCACTGCAATGCCCAACTTTAATGTATAACGGCTTCGGCTCTCACCGAATTGAAGGCATTGGCGACAAGCATATTCCGTGGATACACAACGTGAAAAACACCGATATGGTGATGGCCATTGATGATGAAGCTCCCATGTCACTGATTCGGCTCTTTAATGAGCCTGCCGGGAAAAGATACCTTGCTGACCAAGGGGTTTCTGAACAGATGATAAATTCCTTGCCTTTGCTTGGGATTTCCGGCGTAGCTAATCTGCTTTCAGCCATAAAATTTGCCAAGTACTATGAGCTTGGAGAAGGTGATGTGGTCATGACAATACTAACCGATTCCATGGAAATGTATAATAGCCGTTTGCGTGAATTAACAGAAGTACGGGGTGAATTCACAGATCTGGATGCCTCAGCTGCTTATCACAAGTATCTGATAGGAACTACCGTTGACTATGTTGAAGAACTGACATACATGACTAAAAAACGTATTCATAACCTGAAGTACTTCACATGGGTGGAGCAACAGGGTAAGGCTTTCGACGAAATACAGGCTCAATGGTATGATTCCAATTACTGGACTGATATGCACGATCAGATAGACGAAATAGATCACCTGATTGATGAGTTTAATGAGAGAACAGGTTTGCTTAATTAACTGCCTGAATTGTGTCTTAACTGTGCAGGGGCAGCGACAATAGAATGATTTACGTTGAACACCCTGATTATTATTCCATATCTCTGACCGTAAATGGGGAAGTGATTGAGAAAACAGTCCCTTCCCACATGCGGCTGCTAGATTTTCTGCGGGCTGAACTGAACCTGACCGGTTCAAAGGAAGTGTGTGCTGAGGGAGAATGCGGCGCCTGTACAATATTAATGGATGGAAAAACGGTGAATTCCTGCCTCATCCTGGCCGTAGAAGCTGAAGGCTCAGTAATATCGACAATCGAAGGTTACTCAAGTGGAGATAGACTTACTAAGCTTCAACAGGCATTTGTAGACCATCATTCAGTCCAATGTGGATACTGTATTCCGGGGATGGTATTAATAGGTGAGCAGATCTTGGAAAACCATCCATCACCCTCACGAGAGACTATCCAAAACGAGTTAGCCGGAAATATCTGCCGCTGCACCGGCTATCAAAAGATCGTGGATGCCATTGAAGCAGTGGGGAGGGGTGAATCGTGAAATATTATACACCAAGAAATACCGGAGACCTCTCGCAGATGCTGTCTGATTTACCACAGGACAGTACTTCCTTTATAGCCGGAGGAACGGATCTGATGCCGCTATGGGAGCAGGAGTCGTTATTGCTGCCTAACTATTTGGTTGATCTGAAGAAGATGACCGGATTAGCAGGAATCCATGAGAGTAATGGAGAAATTAAAATTGGTGCTCTCACAACAGTTCAGGATATCCTGAACACCAAATTGATCGAAGATAAATTCACAGCACTTTCTGATGCAGCCAGTCAGTTCGCAGGCGTACAAATTCGCAATAGAGCTACAATTGGAGGCAACATCTGTAACGCTTCACCTGCAGGTGATTTACTACCGGGGTTGTATGCTCATAATGCCATGATCACTCTTTTAGGACCGGATGGTGAACGACAAATGCCTATCAGTGAATTCATTACCGGACCGGGTGAAACAAAACTGCAGCCGCTGGAAGTCCTGACAACCATCAGTCTGCCTGTCCGGGAAGAATATTCTCTTTTTTACAAACTGGGACTCAGACAGTCCATGGCCATATCTGTTGTGAACGTTGCCATCGTATATGAGAAAAATTCAGATCGTTTACTAAAATCACTTACAGTTGCCGCCGGAGCTGTAGCACCTACCGTTGCTACCTTAGACCGTTTTTCTAAAGCTGTTATGGAAGGAATAGATTTAGATGAAGCGATCAAGCTTGTTGATGATAATATTGCTCCCATTGATGATATCCGGGCCACTGCTGACTACCGGAGCAAAGCTCTTAAGAATGTCTTACATTTTTATATAAAACAAGAATTGCGTGATTAACGTTTAAGGAAATACTAAATTTTATAGATTATATTTTCAAAACACCTATCATTTATTCTTTGTTCCAAAGTCTAATTTATTGCCGACTTCTCTTTTGACTTTTGCTGAAAGAACATCGTTATATTTATTCATAAATTCCACAACAGGTAGTTTTTCTACTTTTACTAATTCACGCAACGCCCAAGATAGCGCCTTGATTACCATATCATTGTCATCTTTTACTACTAATGAACAAATTTTTATTGTTCTCTTGACATCACCCTTTCCGCCACGTGCTTTTTGGTTTAATGCTACAGTGGAAACTACAGCAATTCTTCTTTCCCAAAAGTCCTTTGATTTTGCGAATTGCTCTATTTTTTTATCTGATATTTGTCCTTCTCTCCACAAAGGACCGAGCAGAACGCCAGCGAAATAATCCACTGAAAGCCAATTATCGAGATTCTTCTGCATTTCAAAAGCATCTTTTTCAGTAAGATGAGAAATTAGTTTTTTATCGTAATTGATAATTTCAAATCCAAATTGCTGACACTCGAAAATATCTGTGTTTATCAGTTCCTTAATAAGTTTGATTTTTTCTGTTGCTGAAAGCTGTTTTATTATTGGTTTGTAACTATTCAAGACTTGTTTTAAGTCTGGAATTCTAACCCCCAAAACCTTCATATTAGTAGGATAGTATTTTTTTGCACCTTTAGCCTTATTTATGTCAGAGGCAGCCTTTAATCTTTTTATTATTTCTCTTTTAAGAGTTGTGATGTTCATGTAATCAAATAAACACAGGAAGTACAATTTCTTTCATTTTTTCAAAAGTCCAATACGTTTACTACTTTTTAAATTTCTTCATACAGTTTTATCAAATCTTCTGCTGACATTTTTTGCACCAATTCACCTAATAATTCGTACGGTATGTCCTCCATCTTTTTTAACCGAACACAACTCTTCCCCAAATCCAGTTTCAGCTTGCAATGCTTTGGGTATTCCGTAACAAACCAATCTAATAATTTGGGATCTACATAAATACTCA
>CAZHRR010000106.1:5217-8773 GCA_964534955.1 uncultured bacterium | reverse complement strand
TCGGGAGCAGGCGGGGATTCATTTCGTTTGGACAACAAAAAACAGACAACCATTTATGACAAAAAATGTAAAGAGACAGATGATTGAGCATATCAAAGAAAATGCTATTGAAAAGGACATCTATGTTGATTCTATCGAAGGAGGAAAAGAACATTTACATGTTTTAATTTCTCTTAGTGCAAAACAAACTGTATCTGAAATTGCACAGCTATTGAAAGGAGAATCATCTTTTTGGATTAACTCTGATAATTTGATAAAAGGAAAATTTGGATGGCAAGATGAATATTTTGCTGTGTCTGTGAGTGAGTCTGTATTACCAAGGGTAAGAAAATATATACGTAATCAGGAAGAACATCATAAAAGAAAACCTTTTTCAGAAGAGTATGATAAATTTATGAGGAAATATGGGTTTCATGAGTAATTGGGCTACCTGCCCGCCCTCCCGTTTGGTCGGGGGTAGGCGGGAAGCCCCGATTCTTTTTCGTCTGATTATCCCCACCTTGAAAGGTGGGGTAAGTGAAAAGGAAAAATATTTTTGTTCAATTGATTCGTTCAGACGGGTAGGTACAGAGATATGGAATATTTCACACTCACAATCGATGCATTAAACTTTTTAGGTACGGGATATTGTGATGTACCATTTTATGTCAAAGAAATCAAACAATTTATCTTCAGAAATCGAAGCCAACATTTCGTAGTTAACAAAGAATGAGAAAAGTACTTTGACCCTTTTCCCCCGAGAAAGCGGTGTACTTTTGCACGTCACATCTCTCCCCGGATCTTACGGGATCGGTGAAATAGGTCAGCACGCATATGATTTCATTGATCTATTACAGGAAATGGGTCAAAGGCTGTGGCAGATACTCCCTCTCATTGATACTGGCCATTACTATTCACCTTATACGACGATTTCAGCTTTTGCTAATAATCCATTGTTAATCAGTTTTGATCTGCTGCTTGATGACAATCTACTTAAAGAGAGTGAACTCGAATCATTGCCGAATTTTTCTGATAATCTGGTGGATTTCGATTCTGTTGCCCCTGCGAGAAATACTATTCTCGATACCGTTTGTGAAAGGTTCAGCGAGCGAGCTTCGGAAGAAGAAAAATCAGCTTTTAATCTGTTCTGTTCAAAGAACGCTTATTGGCTTGAAGATTATGCCTTATTTACCGCGCTTAAAGATGCCCATGATAGTGTAGTCTGGACAGATTGGGATCCGAAGTACTCTCATCGCAATGATAAAGCGATGCAATCTGCCCAACATAGATTTAAGGAAGCTATCAGGCGGCAGAAAATAGTGCAGTTTCTTTTTGATGATCAGTGGAGCCGTCTAAGAAAATATGCTCACCGGAAGGGCGTAAGGATTGTAGGGGATATCCCCATCTATGTTTCTCATGATAGTGCTGATGTCTGGGTTAATCAAGAGCTTTTCCGGCTTGATGAAGACGGTAAAATGACAGTACAGTCAGGCTGTCCACCAGACTATTTTCGTGAGACAGGCCAATTGTGGGGGAATCCTATATACGACTGGGATGCACATCATGAATCAGGATACCGCTGGTGGATCAGACGTCTGAAGAAACTGTACGAGATGGTGGATATCGTTCGCATAGATCATTTCAACGGTTTTGCGAAATACTGGGAGGTACCTGTTAAAAGTCAAACGGCGCAGAATGGCAAGTGGGTAAAAGGTCCAAGAGAGAAGATATTTGATGTCCTTTTTCGTAAGCTCGGCAGGAAACCCATTATTGCCGAAGATCTGGGTGAAGCGGCGAATGACGCTGCTGCTTTGATAGAAAAGTATGACCTCCCCGGAATGAAAATACTGCAATTTGCTTTCGATCCTCACGAACATGATAATGGAAGTTTGCCGGATGAATATCCCGAAAATTGTGTGGTCTATACTGGCACACATGATAATGATACAACACTCGGCTGGTTTCATACCGAACCGGGCAAGGCAGTAACGCGGACAGTTGATGAGATAAAAGAAGAACGTACCAGAGTTTTGGACTATCTCGGAACCGATGGATCAGAAATAAACTGGGACATGATTAAGTTGGCCTTACACTCCAGTTCTCATACGTCTATTGTCCCGCTTCAAGATATCCTCGGCCTTGATTCAGAAGCCCGCATGAATACTCCCGGCACGATAGAAGGAAACTGGAGATGGCGTTTCAACCGGAATTTGCTTTCAGATGATGTGATTGAACGGATGAGAAAGCTAACCCAGGAAAGCGATAGAATAGGCTGAGTGACAGTTTCTGACTACAAGATTGCCTATTTCAGCGCTGAGATCGGTCTGACCGCCAGCCTTCCTACCTACAGCGGTGGGCTGGGTGTTCTCGCCGGTGATCATATCAAGGCTGCGGCGGATGCCGAACTGCCCATGTGCGCTGTCTCTCTGCTGTATAAGGAAGGATACTGCCGTCAGCGGGTGGATGAAGAAGGGGTTCAGACGGAAACCTATCCCCGCTTTGATCCCAAGCCGCTGCTGAAGAAAATTCCTGTAACTCTCGAACTCCCTCTCAGGGGGAGAAAGGTGGCTATTTATGCCTGGCAATATACTCATACCGGCATCACGGGCCATGAAATCCCCGTCTATCTGCTTGACACAGATGTGGAAGAGAATATCCACGAAGACCAGATAATTACCCTCCGGCTCTATTCCGGAGACAAGAATCACCGGATTCTTCAGGAGGCCATTCTTGGTTTTGGCGGTATCCGTCTGCTGGAGAAGATTAGCATCACGGACATCGAGACGTACCACATGAATGAAGGACACTGCTCGTTTCTTACACTGGAGCTTCTCCGCAAGTTATCCGGTGATGAAAAAGCTGTCCAGGAGAGGTGCCTGTTCACGACTCACACTCCCATTGAGGCCGGGCACGATCATTTTGCCGTAGAGCGGTGTACATCCCTATTAGATGGACTAATTCCTGATGATCTACCGCTGCCGGATATGGTGAAAAACGACCGCCTTCACATGACAGAGTTGGGGCTCTATTTCAGCCGGGCTGCCAATGGAGTCTCCAAACTTCATGGCAGTGTAGCGCAAGAAATGTTCCCACTGTTCAAGATCGGTCATGTGACAAATGGTGTCTATCATCCAGGCTGGATGGGTAAGTCGTTCCGGGAGCTGTTCGATGAGCAGCTGCCAGGCTGGAGGGAGGATCCCTCTCAGCTCTTGCGGATAGATGAAATCTCAGACGAAAAACTGGAATGGGCTCACTGGTCGCACAAACATTTTCTGCTGGGTTATGCCAACGCTCAAACTCAGAAGGCGTTATCGCCGGGCCTCCTGACCATTGGGTTTGCCCGCCGGGCGGCAGAGTATAAACGGGCCCGGCTTATCTTTCGGGACTTGGATAGATTGGCTGAGATTGGCAAGGGAAAAATCCAGATCATCTTCGCTGGGAAGGCTCATCCGATGGATGAGCACGGTAAGGAGATTATCCGTGACATTGTTCAGAATGCTAACAAACTGGCAGGAAAGGTGAAGGTAACTTTCCTCGAAAACTATAACATCTGGTTGGGGCGGATTATCACCTCGGG
>CAZHRR010000106.1:0-5117 GCA_964534955.1 uncultured bacterium | reverse complement strand
TATAACGAATTGTATTACAACTCGAAAAACTAACGGAGGCAGTTGATGCATACTATTGATTATGTAATTGTTGCCGTCTACCTGATGACGATAGTAGGTGTGGGCCTTGTGTTGCAGAGAAAGGCGTCACAGGGGATTGATTCATACTTTCTAGGGAATCGTAATCTTCCCTGGTGGGTGCTGGGGGCTTCCGGCATGGCGTCTAACACAGACATAGCTGGAACCATGATAAACACTGCATTCATTTACGCCCTCGGTACCAAGGGATTCTTTATTGAGATCCGGGGAGGGGTGACTCTCATAATGGCCTTCCTAATGGTCTTCATGGGCAAATGGAACCGGCGAGCCAAAGTGATGACATTGGCAGAATGGATGCATCTGCGATTCGGCAAAGAGAAAGAAGGTGATCTGGCGAGAATCATAATGTCCATAGCCATGATAGTCATGACTATTGCCATGGTAACTTACTTTGTCATCGGTGCAGGTAAATTTGTGGGCGAGTTTCTTGGAATCCATCCTCGACTCGCTTCCATCCTGATGATTGTCCTTGCCATGATCTATACAGTAGCCAGTGGACTCTACGGGGTCGTCTGGACTGACGTGTTCCAGGGCACGCTCATTTTCGGTACAATTATATACATTTGTATTATGGCTATGCGACTGGTAGATCTGCCTACAGAATTTCTTGTATCTGTCCCTTTGAAGGAGGGCGGATTCCAAACTATACAAACTACCCTGGCGGAATGGACACGTATTCTGCCGCCCATTGAGATGAATATGCCCGCTGAATCCACCTATTCCATCTACAACCTCTTTGGAATAGCCATTATGTTCTACCTGTTCAAAGTGACGCTGGAAGGGAGCGGCGGTACTGGCGGCTATATGATACAACGGTACTTTGCCGCCAAGAGTGACCGAGAGGCCGGGCTGCTATCCCTCTTCTGGACGTTCCTGCTCTCCTTCCGCTGGCCGCTCATCGCTTCCTTCGCTATGCTCGGGATCTACTATGGTATCCACAATCAGGTTATAGCCGATCCGGAGCTGGTGCTGCCCACGGTGATTGGAGAATACATACCCACGGGAGTGAAAGGGCTTCTTGTGGCAGGATTAATGGCGGCGGCCATGTCCACATTTGATTCGACAGTGAATGCCGGAGCGGCTTACTGGGTAAAAGACCTCTATCAGACGTATATTAATCCCAAGGCGTCTGAGAAGCAGCTTATGGCTCACAGCAGAGTGGCATCCATTGTTATCGTACTGCTGGCATTATTAGTGAGTTACACTGTGCGGAACATCAACGACATCTGGGGATGGATAACCATGGGAATCGGATCGGGACTGCTCATTCCGCAGCTGCTCCGTTGGTACTGGTGGCGGTTCAACGGCTACGGTTTTGCCATCGGTGTGGGAGCTGGCATGACGGCGGCTATTCTAACGAGAGCATTCGGTCCCGCAAATCTACCCGAGTACGTTTCTTTCATAATTGGCAGCGGCAGTTCCCTGGCGGGATGCATCTTGGGGACCTATTTCACAGCCCCAACAGATCACGCCGTCCTGGACAACTTCTATAAAATTACCCGGCCGTTTGGATTCTGGGGTCGAGTCCGGAATAATCTACCGGCCGATTCTCTCAATAGTATTCACCAGGAAAACAGGCGGGATATCTTTGCCACGTTCCTTGCTGTCCCGTGGCAGGTTATCCTCTTTATGACCGGCATGATGATCGTTATGGGAAGATGGGAGAATTTGGGTACGCTGGGGATTCTACTTGTGCTTCTTTCTGTCGGATTGTACTATAGCTGGTTCAGGCACCTGTCTAAGGAAGTGAAAGTTAAGGAGTAAGATAAAGATGCATCGTTTTCTTATTATCATTTTTCTTATTAGTGCACAGTATGCACAGGATGTCGTCTTCTGGGAACCTGAGATTCCAGTCCCTGGGGGAGAAGTAATAATATACTATAATACCTTTGAAGGTACTCTACCCGATGATACGAATCCAGTATACATACATCTGGGTTACAATGGTTGGCAAAATACAAATGACTATGCCATGACGTTGGCTCCAGATATTGGTGATGGCTGGTGGAGCTATGGATACAGTATCCCAGAAGATGCCGAGACAATTGATTTTGTTTTTACCGATCTACAGGGAAACTGGGATAACAACGGCGGCTTCGGAATAGATTGGCACATTAGTCTAAATTATTATTGGACACCATATTTCCCCGGACCAGATGAGGTTGTTACAATATTTCTAAATAATGTGGATCAGGGAGGTGAAATAGTTTGGACAGTCGAAGGCGGTGATGGTCACGAATTGCCCATTGAGGAGTATTGGCCTGAGGGATCCTATCTTGAAGATGGGGTGTTATTTTCACCTTTGAGTGATAACGGACTGAATAGTCTTGCTATAGAACTGGGTCCTTTTCTATCAGGTGAGCAGGTTGTATTCTCGATGAAATTTAAAATCCGCTGGGAGGATGGCAGCTGGGATGTAGGTTCAAATGGTCAGGTGATGTATTACGATATTTACATTGATTACTCTTATGAAGCTGGTGATCCCTACGTATTCTTTGGTTATCCTACTCCAGATGAAGGAGAAGAAGTTGAAGGATCCGTGCCTATAACAGTCGTTGGTACAGCTCAGTTCGTAGAATTCTGGGCTAATGGAGAATGGATAGGAACAGATGATACCTCTCCATTTGAAACCACTTGGAGTCCGGATCCCAACTCCTTTGGTGAGTCAACAATCATAGCAATTGCGTTCGGAGAAAACGGCAGAGTCACCTTTTTATTTCGTACAGTTTACCTTTTATTTACTATAGTTGAAGAACCTGTCCCAGATGGGGTAGATGATGGTGTAAACATTGATGGAAACACAGTAACCTTTGCATTATATGCACCTTATAAGGATTATGTTGCTATCAAAGGGAGCTGGAACACGCAGTATCCTAATGGTGAACTGATGTCGCTTTCTGGTGATACACTCTGGTGGTATCAGACAGATTTGCCTGATGGTGATTATACTTACCAGTACAATTTAACTGGGGAGAAACTCATTGCCGATCCATGGTCAAAAGATGTCACCTGGGTGGATCCGGGTGGTGGCTGGGAGAGTTGGAACTATGAACATGCGAAAACAGCTTTTGTTGTGGGGGAACCTGACTTTGTATGGAATGATCAGGATTTCATACGACCTGAGCAGGAAGAGGTGATTGCCTACGAACTTCACTTAGGTGATTTCAAGGGTGATTCGGAAGAATTTGGTACCTACCAGGATGTAATTGCGAAACTTAATGAAGGATATTTTAATGATCTGGGAATCACGGCAATTGAGTTAATGCCTGTGAATGAATTTGAAGGGGCTCAATCATGGGGGTACAATCCATCTTATTATCTTGCACCGGAATCATCATACGGGACACCCTCTGAGTTTAAGCAGCTCGTAGATGTAGCTCATCAAAATGGGATCGCAGTACTCTTAGATGTAGTCTTCAATCATATGTGGGGATCCGCGCCATTGTTTCAGCTATATCAACCGGTAGACAGTTGGGATTATGAAGATCACGATTATGATCATTGTCCATATTTTCATAACCAGGAGTCGTTGTGGGGTTATAAGCTCCAGCATTGGCATGAGGTAGATGGAAGAAAATACCGTACATGTAAATACGTTTCAGACGCTTTGCTCAGTTGGGTGAATGATTATCACATGGATGGTTTCCGGTTTGATGTTACATGGGGAATCGGCTGGGGTGGTGATGAAAATGGAGCCTCCTTCTATGCCGATTTACTTGATGATATTAATCCAAGTATCATCCTGATTGCTGAGGAAGATAACCCCTCTCAAGTAAATAATAGTGATTTTGACGCCGGTTGGGATTTTTCCTATCATCATTCACTATTTAATAACTTGATGGAAATTTCCCTCAATATGTATGACCTAAGGAGTAATTTACAATGGTGGACTCAAGGGTGGACTTCTCACACGGCGGGATTGAATTATACTGTTAGTCACGATGAAACAAGATTGATATACGAAGCCACCCATTATCAGGGGATGTCTCTGCCAGAAGCTTACCAGAAATCCAAGCTTGGAGCAGTTGTTCTTCTAACTGGGACAGGGACACCCATGCTTTACCACGGTCAGGAATTTGGTCAGAATTCCCCCGTCAGCTTGTCATCGCAACCTCTCCAGTGGGACAATCTAGGAACACCTGAGGGACAGGATTTATTTCAACACTACCAGCGTCTAATTTGGTTTAGGAAGAACTGGGATGTTATACGAGGACCTAATTTAGAGATAACTTATCTCGATAATTCCCAGAAGATTATTGCTTTCAAACGGAATGATGATGACTTTGGGCAAACTGTTTTTGTGGTAATGAATTTTAATAGCTCTAATCAGACTATTTCCAATCTAGAGTTTCCGTATGCAGGAGACTGGTATGAATTCACGATGGATGACACACTGTATACAAGCGATGGGAATTACTCCGACTATGAGATTCCCACATCAAAAGCGAAGGTTTATACAAATTACAAAAATTGGCCAGACTTGGGTGTGGATTATCAGATAAATGCATTACCTGTTGAATTTAGTCTCAAACAGAATCACCCCAATCCTTTCAATGCTGCTACACGCATCACCTTCTCCCTTCCCGAAGATGGAGACGTTTCTTTGATAATCTACGATCTCTTAGGCCGCAGAGTGCGGGAGCTTGTGAGTGGGAAGTGGCGTACAGGTGTGTACCAGATGCAGTGGGATGGGAAGGATGATCTCGGACAACCGGTAAGCTCAGGAGTATACCTATACTCGCTGAAGACAAGCCGCCACTCGGCGACGAAGAAACTGCTAATGTTGAAGTAGTCCTACCGGGAGTAAACCCTATAAGCCCACGACTCCAGGAAGATGCCGTCGTCTGCTTTCAGAATAACGTTTGAACCGTCAAAGACATTCCGGTATTCCCCTTTCACATCCCCGTTACTTAGACTAATCCACTGTTCTTTAGGGGAAAGGTTCAGTATGACCACGACCTCCGCCTCGCCTTTCTGCCGGTAGAAGGCAAATACATTCTTTTCATTCGTAGTAGGGATCGGGGAGAAACTTCCTCCAG
>CAZHRR010000105.1:0-8839 GCA_964534955.1 uncultured bacterium | reverse complement strand
TTTACTACATGAGGAGCCCTATTTCTATTGTTCTTAAACATACGGTCTGACAGGAACGAGGCTACCTGTCAGGTTTTTGATAAATTCTACCTACTGATTACTCTCTCTTCTCCGCCAACTCCACCAATACCCCGCCCGCACTGCGTGGATGTACAAACACCACCAGATAACCCTCAGCCCCCACACGCGGTTCGTCGTTGACCAGTTCCACACCGGCTGTTTTCAACTCAGCGATAGCTCCACGAATGTCGTCCACCTGCAGGCAGATGTGGTGAATCCCAGGTCCGCGCTTGTCCAGAAATTTCACAATCGGGGACTCCTCCCCGAGGGCGGATATGAGTTCCACTTTTCCGCTGTTAGTATCGTAGATATCAGTAACTACACCTTCTGACTCAACTGTCTCGGTAGTCCGATGTTGGATTCCCAGTACTTCCCGCCAGAACGGCGCTGATTCGTCCAGCGATTCCACTGCAATTCCGATATGCTCAATGCCGAGAATCTTCATGCCACAAGTTCCTCTATCGGCTCAATTACGCTATCGCGAAGTGCTACTCCCAGTCCGGGACCGTCAGGAAGGATCAGCTTCCCCTCTTCCACCGTAGCGCCGTAGTAAGGGTCGTTGCTGATCAGGATGTGTCCATCGAGATCGGCATAGTCCACCAGAGGTGAAAGGTGCGTCGCTGCTGTGATGGCCACCGATGTCTCGATCATGCAGCCGAGCATAATCTCCAGTTCCCGCTCCCGTGCCATCTGCACCATCTTATAGCCCTCCCGAATCCCGCCACACTTCATCAGTTTAATGTTGATACCGTGAAAGGCGTCGGCAAGATCAGGAATATCCCGGGAGTCAAGACAGTTCTCATCTGCGATGATCTTCAGCGGCGACTGCTCCTTCAGTCGGGCGGTAACTTCTAAATCAGAGGCAGGCAGTGGTTGCTCAACAAATTCCACATTTTTCGTCGCCAGCCAGTCACACATCTCCAGAGCCGTCTCCAAATCCCACCCTTCGTTGGCGTCAACACGTACTACCTTGTCCGTACAGTCACGGATAGTGTTGATAATAGCGCGATCGTCATCTGTCCCAAGCTTGACCTTCAGAATGGGATACGGCTTGGCTTCAGTTACCTTTTGGCGAATGACATCAATGCTGTCAATCCCGATAGTATATGAAGTAAGTGGTGTCTTCTCAGGCAGCGCTCCCAAGCGATTATAAAGCGGCTCACTGTGGAGTTTTCCCCACAGATCGTGCGCAGCAGTGTCTAAAGCCATCGAGAACGACCTGCAATCATCTGCCTTTGGGAGAAGCTGATCAAGCCAGTGATCCAATGAGCCGGAATCGTCCACTTCACTTATATCGAAAGTTATGGCCAGCTTCAGCAGATGTTCGAACGGTTCGCCGTAGCGATTCATGGGAACAGCTTCTCCCACCCCAGTAACGCCATCTTTCGTCAGGTATACGAAGACGATGTCGTAGTAATCGTGAGAGCTCCGGGCAATGGTAAAAGTATGCCTCAGCCGGATGCGATAGGTGGAGTAGTGGAATTCCATAACCGGAATGTAGGGGTGCCGGAACGAAAAAGTCCAGAGTTAGACTGCATTATCCACAATGCAAAAAATTCTCCGGCACTTTCAAAGTGCCGGGGAATTAACATTTAATTCTACGATGGATACAAGCTATGTTATCCAACTATGTTATCCAATAAGAAAATTACGTTTTCAGCAATGTCTGACATACTATATCTAACGGGATCAGTAGTCGGCACCTGGAAGCGCTCCTCGTATTCCCACACTTTATCCGCTGCTTTCTCCTCATCAAGCTGATGCGTCATCAGACAGATCCCCACCAATTCTGTGGAACGAAATGGCTCCACCAGATGTAAATACAGATCCAGTATAGTATCGAATGGTATCATGGGATAGTCGAAGGTGTCGAGTTCCCGGTCAGGTTCGTGGCACATGAGGATCATCTCAGGCATGCAGCCGTGGAGCAGTCCCACTGCCACTCCGGAGTATGCCATATGAGTTACACTTCCCTGGCCTTCCACGATGACGATATCGTGGTCAGATACCGCCTTGTCAACCTCTGCTTCGATGGTTCCCGCAACGAAATCGCTCACTACAGCATCCACTGCTACGCCGTATCCGCCAAGAAGAATGCCTGTCTGCCCCGTCCCCACGAAAGCGGACTTCACACCTCTGGACTCCAATTCACGCTTCAACTCCCACGCCGCCGTCATCTTGCCGGTATCGCAGTCGGTCCCAACGGTGAGAATAACCGGTGTTTCCCTCGTTTGCCAAGTACCTTTGGAGAAAGGGAGCTGGTGCGGCGGCTTGCGAAGGTCTGTTATTTTCAACCCATTCTTAGATGCCAGCTCTTTGAATTCAGGATCATCTGATACGTAGGTATGCAGACCCGAAACAATGTCTAATCCGTTCTCCAGTGCAGTACGAAGAATGATTCGCCACGACTCTGGTAATTGTCCGCCGGGTGGAGCTGTCCCAACAAGAATTGTATCAGGCTTGTACTTCAGTGCTTCTTCTATGGTGGCTACAACAGGAATCCCCTCGCCGATACCAATTACATCAGCTGCCGTTTTCCCGGCAGTTTCCGAATCTATCACACAAGCAACCTCTTCGGGACGGTACCGAATGACAGCGTTTCCCGTCTTGGCAAGAATGTAGTTAAATGCTCCATCTACAAGAATAGCGTATTTAGGCATATATTAACCGTAATAGAAATCAATAAAGCGCCGGAATAGTTTCTTAATTATTGGCGAAACGGGAAACCACCACGGCTCCTTCTTCAATCCCAGCCGATCCTCCAGAACAGACTGAACCAAGGCAAAGCTTCGAATCCCTTCTTTCCCCTGCAGCCGGCCAAGACCGCTCATACCAACGCCACCGAAGGGGAGGTTCACCGACAGGTAGTTAGTGAGGACATCGTTTATGCAGATGTTGCCGGCACGAATCTCCTTCGCCATCTTCCGTGCTTTCCTCAAGTCTCGAGTGAAAATGGATGCATTCAAACCAAAATCGATGGCATTGGTCTTCTCTACTGCCTCCCATGGGTCCCGGACTTTATGTACCGAAATGACAGGTCCGAAGGTCTCCTCAGTCATCAGCTTGGACGACTCATCTGGATTAACAACCACCTTAGGACGAATATACAGATTCCCGGATTCACCAACATCACTATCTCCAGCCTCGGCCAGGATTGTCGAAATCTTCTCTTTTTGAGCCGGACTTATCACTGGTCCTAAATCGCCATCTGATATCTCTGAAGAAAGAGTCGTCTCTTTAGTCAGCTCCTGAACCCGCTCTATGAACTGGTGAGAGATTCCCTCTTCCACAAATATCCTCTCCACAGAGATACAGGTCTGCCCAGCATTTTGGAATCCACCCCAGACCGCCGCCCTGGCGGCCCGTTCCAGATCAGCGTCATCCAGCACAATCATGGCATCTTTGCCGCCCAGTTCGAGAATAACGGGCTTAAGCTGTTCAGCACAAGCTGCGGCAATCTTCCTCCCTACTGCTACACTGCCTGTGAAACAGATGAGGTTCGTATGAGATGACTCCACAATTTTACTGCCCACATCTCCTCTGCCGATTGCAACTTGGAAAAGCCCGTCTGGAAAACCGGCTTCGTCAAAGACTTCCTTCAGCTTCAGTGCTGTAAGAGGTACAAGTTCCGACGGCTTCAGTATAACACCATTTCCCGCCATAAGCGCCTGGAATACAGGTCCTGCTGCCAATATCAGAGGATAGTTCCAAGGAGAAATGACTCCTGCTACTCCATACGGGCGATATTCCACTCTAGCCCTCTTGTGCATCAGAAAGCTGGTAGATCGCTTCTGAGATGCCAGCGCCAGTGGACCCTCTTTCTCAATAAAACGCATGATCTCGGCTGTTGTCAATACCTCAACTAAACCATCGAATTCGGTCTTTCCTGTTTCCTGCCGGAGAAGCTCCATCATCTCGTCCATTCTAGCGATAAGAACTTTACGCACTGCGCGCAGAGCAGCGGCTCGCTCCATCAGTCGTTTCGACTGCCAGTCAGGAATAACCTCCTCTATCCGTTTGAGCTGAGCTTCAATTTCGCTGTCTGAAGTGATAGGAACACTCCCCACTACCTCTCCTGAGATGGGATTAATACTATCGAGAGCTTCTGGGACTATAGGATTCATATTCGAAGACTGATTACCTTTTCCAGAAGGAGCGGCTGAAAAGTACAATAACGGTAAATACTTCCAATCGGCCCAGGAGCATACAGAACGAGAGTAGCCATTTAGCAAGAGCCGGAAGTTCGGCATAATTATGTGTAGGGCCCACATCCCCAAGACCGGGACCAATGTTACCGATAGATGCAGCCGTCGCGCCGATGGCTGTGACCAAATCAATTCCCATTGCTGTAAGGATAAGTGAGGTGAAGACAAAAGCCGCCACAAAGAAGAGAAAGAAGCTGAGCGTATTCCTGATGACATCATCTGTAATAAGACGTCGGCCGACGCGAACAGGGATCAACGCCTTGGGATGCAGAAGTCGTTTTGCCTCCGAGAGGCTGTACTTCGTGATAGTCATGATCCTGATGATTTTCATACCTCCGCCTGTGGAACCAGCACTACCGCCTATGAACATCATCAGCAGAAGAAGAAATTGTGAAAACCATCCCCACAGCTGGTAATCAGCTGTAGCATAACCTGTTGTAGTGAGGATTGATACTACCTGAAACAGAGAATCACGGAACATTGTGTGTGTAAAAACTCCTTCACTTGACCTGATAATATTGCTGATAACAATCACAACCGTGAAAGAGATGATTAAACCCAGATAAAATTTAAACTCGCCATCACGGAAATAACTTTTCAAGTTACCATGGATACCCCTCCAATGGAGGGTGAAATTGACTCCCGCCAGAAACATAAAAAAGATTATCACATACTCGATGTAAACGCTATTGAAACCTGCGATGCTGGCGTTTTTTGTGGAAAAACCGCCAGTGGCCATTGTCGTAAACATGTGACACATAGCGTCGAAGAGAGACATCCCCCCGAAATTGAGCAACAGCATTTCTGCCAAACTGATACCGAAGTAAACCAGCCAGAGAATTTTTGCTGTCTCCCGTACTCGTGGTTTGATTTTATCCGGAACGGGTCCCGGCACTTCAGCCTTGAACAGCTGCACACCCCCGACTCCTAAAAGAGGGAGTATAGCAATACTGAAGACAATAATCCCCATTCCGCCTATCCATTGAACAAAGCTTCGCCAGAATAGAACACCGTAAGAGAGACTTTCTATTCCTCGAGGCCCTCCCTCCTCACCGTACGACATATCAATGATGGAAGCTCCTGTAGTCGTTACTCCTGACATAGATTCGAAGAAGGCATCGGTAATATTCGGAATAGCGTCAGTAAAGAGGAACGGGAGAGCACCAAATATTCCGATTGCCAGCCAGGTGAATGTAACCACGGCAAATCCATCCTTGATACTCAACTGCACCTTACCGCGAGTGAAGAACCAGACAGGAAGTCCGAAAGCAATTGTTAAGCCGGACGCCTGCAAAATACCTTCGAGATCAGCATCTCCGTAATACCACGACCAGGCGGCTGCTCCCAGCATCGTTATTCCCAGCAGGGTAATAAGTGCTGCCAGAACGTTTAGGACACTGCGTACGTGCATGACAGTTTAGGAAAAGAGTTTCTCTACTTGGGGAATTACATCCGGGCGAGCAAACATCAGAACAGTATCGTCCTCGGTTAATTGTGTGTCTCCGGCAGCAATGGAAATGTGACCGTGATGATTTACCGCACCGACGATACACTGGATAGGAAAACCCACTTCACCCAGAAGAGCTCTTGTCACAGGGCTCCCCGGAGCGGGATTAAACTCTAAAGCCTCCACATCTATATCTTCAAAGCTGGTGATGGAAACTTTCTGGTCACTCTTGATATACTCCAAAATAGCGTTTACCGTGCTCATATTCTTACTGACGACGGAATCGAGACCGATCACTTTCATCGCCGGAATATACTCTGTTGTGGAGACGTGAACAATAGTCTGAGTGGCGCCTAGATGTTTCGCCAGAAGAGCTGACAGCAGATTCGTCTGCTCATTCTGAGTAACGGCAATATAGCTGTCCAACTCGTCAATATTCTCCGAGCGGAGGAATTCAATATCCGTGCCGTCGCCATTTAGGACAAGAGTCTTTTCAAATGTAGTAGCAAGTCGCTGGGCCTTTTCCCTGTGCATCTCCACCAGCCGGACATCAAGATCATCCTGTAGGGCTTCAGTCACTGAGCGACCGATTTTCCCTCCACCGAGGATCATCACATTCTCTGTCTCCCGGATCGGCTTTCCAACCATCTCTAATACGTTCTTCACTGATTCTCGCTTCTCCAGGAAATAACAGATGTCACTTTCCTTGAATTCAAAATCTCCATGAGGGATAATCGTCTTTCTTCCGCGGAGAACAGCCACAGCGCTGAATGAAAATTCATTGTTCTCAGCACGTAATTCCTGAAGTGTCCTGCCGTGGATGGGACACCCGTTATCCAAGCGAATACCTATGAGCTGCAAACGACCGTTTTCGAAATCCACTACAGACGTAGCAGAAAGTTGATAAACCAGGCTTAAGATCTCTTTGCATGCCGCCATCTCCGGATGGATAACTTTGTCGATACCAAACTTTTCGGGATGAATTATTGTGTCCTTATTCGAATATTCAGTGTTCCGCAGACGAGCAATAATTTTTTTAGCACCCAGCTCGTGAGCAAGCTGCGACGCAATCAAATTCACTTCGTCTATCCGCGTAACAGATATGAGCATATCAGCATTCCCCACCTCTGCCTGACGTACGACATCCGGACTGGCTCCATCGCCCTGAATCACCATTACGTCAAGATTCTCACTGGCTCGAGCACATTTTTCAGGGGCTATATCAATTACCGTCGTATCATAGTTTTCTTCGCTCAATGCCTTGGCCAGATGGAAGCCCACCTCGCCAGCACCGATGATCACAATTTTCATGGTTCAGTTCCTTTTTTCAGTACGAAAGGTTTTGCTATTGGGGGATTTCAATTATTTAGGGCAGTACAACCATCTTCATAGTATGATGATTTACGCCAACCTGAAGAGAACAGAGATATTCACCGGGTTTTACAGGATTGCCGTCGTCGCGTGTCCCATCCCATTTGGCAGTATAAAATCCAGCTGGAACGATGCCCTTCCGCAGCGCCCGAACCGTATTACCCAGAATATCCATAACTTTCAGGTTGACAACAGCATCCTCAGGCAGATCGAAATTTATCCGTGTATCCTCTCTAAAAGGATTGGGATAATTCTGCTCCAGCTTAAACTTCTTCGGTAGTGTAGGAACAACATATACTTGCCCATCAGAAACTTTTAGGTTGATCTTTGTTCCTTTTGGCGATGAGGCGATAATATCCTTGATCATCAACTGCACTGATTGATCACGAGCCTTTGAAGACAGCATGGGAATGGAGAGAATAGGAGTCTTAAGATCGAGGGATTTCCCTTCAAGGCTAAAGCCGATAACTTTCAACTCGTTAGTGTCGGCTTTGGATTTGACAGTAAAATGTTCGTTAGGAAATTCCGCAATCGGGGTTCCGAGAAAGATTTCCGGATCACTGATCTCGAGAGTGAATTGCAGACCTGCAATCTTCTCTTCTGAATCGATGCTTATCTGAAGTACGCCATTCTCGTCTTCATCAAGAGACCATCGATGGACAAGAGTTATATCAGAATCAGGATTGTCCTCAGCAAGGATAGGAGTGAGGAGAAAGGAGATTGCTGCCGCGAAGTATATAAACCTCATGATCAGTTAGGCATCCGTGGGACGAAAATACGGAATATCATCATCTAAGTCAATCAATTGAAAACAAACTCAGAGTACATCAGGGAGCACAGAGAACCACAGAATTTAACGACATGAAGCGGCAATGTTCTCTATCAAGTCGTCTACCAGTTCTTTATCGTTGAATACATTGAAATTGTCAGTATCCACTGTCAGGATATTAAATTCACTTTGAGCTTCATCTATCCACCGGTTATAAGCCACGTTTAAACGATGGAGATATTCCGGAGATACTCTCTTCTCGAAATCCCTCCCCCTGGTTGCCAGGCGAGTAATGAGCGTATCGGTGGATGCCTTGAGATAGATGATGACAGATGGTTTCTGTAGATAAGAGGTCATTTCAGTGAACAGGTCCCAGTAGTTCTCCCAGTCCCGGTCGGACATATTCCCCATCTCGTGCAGCGACCTGGCGAAGATGACAGCATCTTCGTAGATCGTACGATCCTGAACCGCTGGGCGATCCCCTAAAGCCATCAACCGCTGCGTCTGAAACCGCTTTGAGAGGAAATAGACCTGCAGGTGGAAACTCCAGCGTGACATGTCGCCGTAGAAGTCAGAAAGGTAGGGATTGTCGTCAACCGACTCATAAAACGGCCGCCAGTGGAGCCGCTCTGCAATAATATCAGTGAGGGTCGTCTTCCCCACCGCTATATTCCCTGCGATGCTGACGAATGGTTGAGGAGAATCCTCTTTTGTCATGTTAGAAGAATACGGCTAAACCGAAGCGGACGGTAGGATTAAATCCGAAATAGTATCCATCCGTACTTTCAGTAAAGAAATCGTATCTATAATAACCTGGCCACTTATTGCCATAATTACGTTCAATAAAACTATCACTGTATCCTACTTTCATCAATACGCTATATTCAGCACAAAGAGTCATATTTTTCTTAACTGTCCATTCAACACCCATCAATCCATTAAAACCGATGTAAATACTATTTAATTCTCGGTTATTTTTAAGTTCTA
>CAZHRR010000104.1:0-9051 GCA_964534955.1 uncultured bacterium | reverse complement strand
TAACCGAGTATTATTACGACAGCTATCACGATCGTTATGAAATAGATGTTGAGAGATGTATAAGCCTTTTCCAAAACTGTCAAAATCCAGATATCTTAGTGGTTGCAATGCCTTAAAGATGAGGGCGAGATATAGTACTTTCATAATTAATAATACTGCTGCACGATATTTGGTTTAATGAATGAGGAGATGCTTAGATTTGTGAATAGGAGTGCCTATTATTTACTGAAACAGATGGCAAAATCAAATGTTATATCGAAAAATAGTTCATAATTAACTTTTTCATTATTTGCAATATTCCTTTAAAAGGAGTTAAGTATGGGCAGTGATGAAACCTGAAACAGTCGTAAATACCGATTGGAACTGGCACGACCTGATGCAGTACCGGATTCATGAGATACTACTCGTAGCCAGCCCTTATGACGCATACATACTGGAAGAGGACGGCCGCCTCACCGAACAGATATTCCAGGAATACGTCGGAATGAACCTCTCCTCAGCGCCGAGGGTTTCTCGAGTCTCAACAGCGGCAGAGGCAGTGGAATTTCTTGCGAAAAACCGCTGTGACTTGATTATTACACTGCCTCGATTGGCAGACATAGATCCAGTATCTTTTTGCCAAGGACTGAGGAAAAAGCATCCTGGAACGCCTCTCATCATGCTTGCCTATAATATGGCTGAATTAGCAGGTATTCCACATGAGTTAATGCAGACACTCGTAGATCGTATATTTATCTGGAGTGGAGATGCGTCCGTCTTTCCGGCTGTCATCAAATATGTGGAAGACAGACGAAACGTCTCTAATGACATTAGTATTGGAAATGTCAGGGCGATAATCGTCGTGGAAGACAGTCCAGATTATTATTCAATGTTCCTTCCTACGATCTATTCAGAGATTATTTATCACACCCGCCAACTGATGGACAAGAGCCTTAATGATGCTCATCGTATTCTCCGGATGCGCGGACGTCCTAAAATCCTGCTGGCTACTACGTACGAGGAAGCTGAAAAGTTTTATCAAAAGTACCGGGATAATTTGCTGGGTGTCATCCTTGATATCCGCTTCCCTAAAGGTGGAAAATCGGATAAACGGGCAGGTGTCAAACTGGCCAGGTGGATCAGGAAAAGCGATGAAGCTATGCCAATTATTCTCCAGTCTTCGCAGGAGGATGTGGCCAAACTGGCGGATGATATTGGCACCTATTTCCTCCATAAGTATTCTGGAACGTTTATTAAGGAACTTCGTCAGGTGATATTAGAGAATTTCGGTTTTGGTGATTTTGTATTCCGCTATCCGGATGGGAAGGAAGTCTTTCGTGCTGTCAATCTTTACGATTTTCAGGAAAAGCTGCCCGGAGTGCCTGACGAGTCTATCAGCTATCACGCCTCTCATAACCACTTCTCGAACTGGCTGGCTGCCCGTGGTGAGTTCAGGGCTGCATCTCTCTTACGACCGCTGACACTTGCTGACTTTTCCAGTATCTCTACTCTAAGGGAATTCCTAATCGAGACCATCACTGAATCTCGAAAAGATATCAGAAGTCGGCAAATTGTGGATTATTCCACCGATTCGTTTGATCCGACTACTGCATTGGTGAGAATCGGCGGCGGTTCACTGGGTGGCAAGGCGAGGGGGCTGGCATATGCCAACAGGCTGATTTCAAGATCTGATATCCAGGACAAGTTCCCTGATGTGGAAATACGTGTACCCAACATGGGTGTAGTGGGAACTGACTATTTCGATGAATTCATGAGCATGAATAATCTCTGGGGCTACGCCCTCAGAGCCAAGCAGGATAAACGAGTGAGGCTGAAATTTCTCAGTTGTGAGCTTCCTGCAGAACTGATGGAAGCGCTGACAAACTACCTTGAAAAAGTAAAGTACCCGATGGCTGTAAGGTCATCAGGGCTCCTGGAAGATTCTAAAGTGCTTTCCCTGGCTGGTGTTTACGCCACATTTATGCTGCCCAATAATTCCACCAGTCTTGAAGAACGGTTAGAGCAAATGGCAAGCTCCATAAAACTTATTTACGCTTCCATGTTTATGCAGGAGTCGAAATCGCTTATGACATCGACGCTGCAAAGCCTGGAACAGGAAAAAATGGCAGTGATACTGCAGGAATTGGTGGGTCAAGTACACGGTAACTTCTTTTATCCAACCATCAGCGGCACAGCTTTAAGTATGAACTATTATCCCATTTCCTACTTGAAGAGAGAGGATGGGATTGCCCATACAGCTCTCGGTTTCGGCAAGATAATCATGGAGGGAGAACGATGTCTTCGGTTCTGCCCAAGATATCCTTCAATTCTACCGCAATTTTATTCACCTGAAGCCATGCTGGAGAATTCTCAACGGTATTTTTATACTCTTCCATTGAACTCATCCGGAGCAGGTGTTGATGGCTATGATGAAGACTTGATACAACTCGGTTTGGAAGTAGCAGAAGGGGATGGTACTCTCAGGGACCTAACCAGTGTACTTACTGGTGATGATGTATTACGTGAGTCGCTGCAGTACAAGGGACCAAGGATCATCACATTTGCGAATATTCTTAAATGGAAGACATTTCCTTTGGCGGATATGCTGGTTCAACTTCTAAACATGGGGGAAGAGGCATTCGGTTCTCCCATAGAGGCGGAGTTCTGTGTGAATCTTCACGACGGTGAGAAGCCGTCGGAATTCAGTCTGCTGCAGATGCGCCCTATGGCATCCGAGGCGTATCGTGCTGCCACGGATGTGACCGATGTCGCTGAAGCTGATGCTGTATGCAGGAGCGGTCTGATCCTGGGCAACGGAATCGTTGACAACATCTATGACCTGATATTTGTTGATCCGCAGGAGTTCGATACCTCAAGGACTGCCGAGATTGCCAGAGAAATAGAAGGGATGAATGCGGCAATGGGTTCATCACGGCGTTACATTCTAATCGGACCCGGCCGTTGGGGCTCAGCCGATCCATGGCTCGGAATTCCAGTGAACTGGAAGCAGATCTCCCGCGCTAAGGTGATCGTTGAGGCTGGGTTGGAGAATTTTTACATCGATCCGTCTTTCGGCAGTCATTTCTTCCAGAATGTTACCTCTCTTCGTGTAGGTTACTTCACTGTGAATCCGAAAGGGAAGGGAGATTCACTGGATTGGAAGTGGATGCAAGAGCAGAAAGTGTACAATGAGACTACTCACCTGAAATGGCTCAAGTTCGATGAACCTTTAGCAATTCAGATGGACGGGAGAATTGGTGCGGGAGTTATATTGAAGCCAGGGCGAGGGTGATCGTATAATTCTGAATAGACACGTCTTATGCAGAATTCTGCATAATCACCTTGTGCGGCAATTAAATAATTTGAAGTTTTAGTTTTTTACCAAGTGCAACAGCAACGTTTTCCAGAGTGAGAAGCGTTACTGATGAATTTTTTGGATCTAACAATCTGTCTACTGAAGAGCGACTAGTTTTCATCATTTTTGCTAAAGCAGTTTTGGTTATATGACGTAATTCCATTTCCTGCTTGATTTGATAAGCAAGTACACGCTTTAGAGCTATTGCTTCAGCTTCAGCAATTAAATCTTCCTCTCTAAGAAAATCGTCGAAACTGCTTCCGATATGTTTACTTTTCACTTTTTAGTTCTCCTGATATTTTTTTAATCGTACCAAGGCTGTTTTTAATTCATTTTTAGGAATCTTTTGGGATTTTTTAATGAAACCATGGAGCAGGATCATGACATTTCCATCAACTGTGAATAAAACTCTGGCAATTCCATTTGGAACTCTTGACCGTACTTCCCATAGAAATGGTTTTATTTTTTCAACTAAAGGCATGCCAAGAGGCCACCCGAATTGAACTGTCTTAATATCTTCTCCAATCGCTTTCTTATGTGTTGATGATAGAGACTGAAGCCATTTTCTAACTGGTTCTGTTCCTGAACCTGTCTTATAAAAATGAACTTTAAGTCTTATATCATCCAAATCCATATTACGCAGTGTACCAAAAATAGTACATCTTTACAAATATTATTTTGCTGAATTAACTAATCGGCATATCTGTCCAAAACGTTTGTATGAAATGGAGATGATATACAGACATTCAACACCTACCTGCCCGACTGCGTCTTTCAGGCGGGCGGCGTTGTATAGTATGCTTCAATAGTTGCTATAAATATTCGACTCCCAACGGAGTCGGCGTTAATAACTAATCCCGTAGGCTTACAGTCTCGTGCTTTATGTCGGGAGATTGTATATTTATAGAGTTTGAATAGGAAATCGATACGAACTCCGTATGTATTCAACAGGCTTTTTTAGTGTTGGGGGATCGTTAATTGAACAGATAAAAATATAATCCGACAGTCGTTATTTTTCCTCGATAATGGTTATCAACAACTTCGATTTATAGACAAAACCAATTTATTTTGGACAGCACTGACTAATCGGACTTCCCATACACTGGGTTACTCGTAAGCCTGCATGCGGGAGGACTGGGTGGCAGTTAACACCACCGTCAACCTGCCCGACGATGCCGTTCCCGCCAAGAAGAAGGCGGACAGGCAGGCGGGTGACCCATCTACACTTCATTACGATGGGCAGACCCGTACCGGGATCATGCACAGCGCACAGCGTCCTGCGACCCAGAGGGTCTCTCCTGTCAAGGAGTCCTACGTGACCCTCGGAGGACATCCTGCGGAATGACGGTTAAACGATTATTTCAACCTATTCTCTCTCCTCGAGCCTGACTAAATTCCGCCGTCGTGAGTACCGATCACATACGAAACTTCTGCATCATTGCGCACATTGACCACGGGAAGTCTACCTTGGCGGACCGTTTGTTGGAACTGACGCACACCCTGCGCAAGCGGGATATGAAAGAGCAGGTGCTGGACGATATGGAGCTTGAGCGTGAGCGGGGGATCACAATCAAGAGCCACCCCATTCAGATGCACTATAGTCACACCGACGGGACGGATTATGTATTCAATCTCATTGACACTCCCGGGCATGTGGACTTCTCATACGAAGTGTCCCGCTCATTGGCAGCCTGCGAAGGAGCCATTCTGCTGGTGGATGCAGCTCAGGGTGTGGAGGCACAGACCGTGAGTCACGCCTATGTCGCAATGGAAAATGATCTCACTATTATCCCTGTACTAAATAAAATCGATCTAGTTACTTCTCGAGTTGAAGAGGTGAGTGAGCAGATCGTGGATCTCATCGGCTGTGAGGAAGAGGAAATATTTTCCGTAAGCGCCAAGATTGGCGACGGAGTGGAAACACTCATGGCAGAGATAGTGAAGCGGATTCCACCGCCGGAAGACCACTCTTCCAACAACCCCCGAGCGCTTATCTTTGATTCTACGTTCGATTCCTACCGGGGCGCTGTTCCTACAGTCCGAGTCTTTGATGGGGTCATCGAACCTGGAATGACAGCCCGGTTCATGTCTCACGGTAGCCAGCGGGAGATAACCGAGGTTGGCCATTTCATCATGAAGCGCGTACCGGCGAAAAAGCTTTCGGCGGGGGATGTAGGTTACATCGTCGCAGGGATAAAGCAGCTCCAGGAACTTAAGGTGGGGGACACTATCACTACCAGGGAGTCACCGGCTTCAGAACAGCTTCCGGGCTACAAGGAGATGAAGCCCATGATCTTTGCTGGGCTTTTCCCGGCGGCCAGCGAAGACTACGAACGACTGCGGGAATCCATCGAAAAGCTGCAATTGAACGATGCCTCCCTCTTCTATGAGCCGGAGACTTCCACAGCTCTGGGATTCGGTTTCCGATGCGGTTTTCTTGGGATGCTGCATATGGATATTGTCCGCGAGCGGCTGGAAAGGGAGTTTGATCTCGACCTGATCGTCACAGTTCCCAACGTTCGCTATCAGGTAATTCTCAGCGACGACGAGAGTGTGGAGATTGATAATCCGATAAAACTACCATCGGCAGGGGACGTTCAGGAAATCCAAGAACCGATGGTATCTGCAGAGATCATCACACCGTCTGACTATGTGGGTTCACTCATGAAACTGTGTCAGGATAAGCGGGGGATCTACCGTAATCAGCACTATTTCTCTAAGGACCGGGTACAGCTCAAGTACGATCTGCCGTTGGCGGAAATAATATTCGATTTCTACGACAAATTAAAATCGGTTTCAAGGGGATACGCCTCTTTCGATTATGAATTCATGGGCTACAAGGGCGGTACTAATCTGAAGAAGCTCGACATTCTTATCAACGGAGATGTAGTGGATGCCCTTTCTGTCATAACCGCTCAGGACGATGCATACTACCGGGGTAGGGACCTTTGCCACCGGCTTCGTGAGGTAATTCCCAAACAGATGTTTGAAGTGATTATTCAAGCGGCTGTTGGGAGCAAGATCATCGCCCGGGAGACCATCAAACCTTTCCGGAAGAACGTTACCGCCAAATGCTATGGCGGCGATATCACGCGGAAACGGAAACTATGGGAAAAGCAGAAAGTGGGGAAGAAGCGGATGAAGCAGATTGGACGGGTGGAAGTCCCGCAGGAGGCGTTTCTGGCTTTTTTCCAACTGGATGAAAAGAAAAAGTGACCCAGATTTATAAAGATTCTTATCGTTCCACCATTCGTCCAACTTCCTACTGGCACCTTTCACGCTCACCGTTCTACAGTTTCGTATTTACTCTGCCGTTTTTCGCTCTTTACGAGATAGCGACACTCACCCTCAATGAGAACCAGCTTTTCCACATCCGAAATGGGGCAGACGTCCTTATGAGACAATTTTTCTCCATCTTCGGAGATTGGGGGATCCATGCTTTGAACATTGCCTTTATTATCGGGTTCGTAGTGAGTTTTCTCCTACAGAAGAGTCGTCGGCAGATGACTGCTGTCCGAGGAACATACCTCATGCAGATGTTTACAGAAGGACTTCTCTGGGGGGGGCTCCTTTTCGTCTTCATGAAATTGACCCCCTCACTCCTGTCTTTTCCAACAGGAAGGTCTCTCATTCAGCAGTTGACATTGGCTGTGGGAGCCGGGTTGTATGAGGAATTTCTTTTTCGGGTTGTAGCCATCATGTTGTTGGTCTCTCTTATCGGAGCAATTTTTCAATGGGATCGCCGGTGGTGTAAATTCGCAGCAGTAATCATCTCAGCATTTCTGTTCGCTTCCTTTCACTACGTAGGTGACTTTGGGGAGATATTCAATCTCAGGACATTCCTGCTCCGCGCCGTAGCAGGACTTTTCCTCGGTACAGTTTATGTGTTTCGCGGTTTCGGCATTACAGCGCTGGCACACATATCATATGATTTCATTGTAGTATCGGTTATAACCACTGCGTAGCGGTATAAGTGCAATAGATGGAATTATAAATATTCAAGTTTCGTGCATTATAAGCTTATGGGATTCAGAAAGATAATCAATAGCCCAGTCGTTTACGGCTGGGTACAGAAAACATTCTCAAAACAGCGAGGGCGTTCCCGCCTGCCCTCCCGTTAGTCGGGAACGGGCAGGTACGCCCTTATGATATTGACCAAGCATGTTATCTCTTTAACGCCGTGAACGGCGTCCAGACTTACTCTTTATCAAGAAACCCAGTCCTGAAGGACTGGGCTAAGGAAACGACTCCCAACGGAGTTTTACTCTTTTTGAATGAATCCCTATGGATCAGAGGAATTCTGGATGACTTTTAGAATAAATAAATGAATAGTTATAAAGATTGAATAAAAGGTACGTGCTAATGTGATGGACCAAAAATACAAATTAAATTTGATAAAATAAAAATGGAGATAAAATGACTACAATTTTAAAAAAACTGTCTTTCTTCGATAGATTTCTGACCCTTTGGATTTTCCTGGCCATGTTTGTTGGTGTCTTTAGTGGTTATCTATTCCCAAGTATTGCTGACTTCTGGGGGAAAATGAGTATGGGAACCACAAATATTCCTATAGCTATTGGACTAATACTGATGATGTATCCTCCACTGACGAAAGTGAAGTACGAGGAGATGGGTGAAGTCTTCAGGAATGTGAAAGTTGTCTCACTTTCTCTTGTACAGAATTGGATAATTGGACCGATACTGATGTTTTTTCTCGCGATTATATTTCTGCCTAATCATCCAGAATACATGGCAGGATTAATTTTGATCGGTTTGGCGAGATGCATTGCAATGGTGATAGTCTGGAACAGGCTTGCAGAAGGTGATGCTGAGTACGCTGCCGGACTGGTGGCGTTGAACTCTATCTTCCAGATACTCTTTTTCTCAGTTTACGCCTATCTCTTCCTGACGGTACTTCCAGGGTGGTTGGGTCTGCAATCCTTCGAAGTCGACATTACTATTAAAGAGATAGCCATTACAGTCATGATTTATCTAGGTATCCCCTTCTTCTCCGGAATGATCACTCGTTATGCATTGATTAATAAAAAGGGAAAGAAGTGGTACAATAGCAAGTTTGCACCAAAGATCAGTCCGATTACTCCGGCGGCGCTTCTGTTTACTATCGTTGTAATGTTTTCTCTAAAAGGAAACCTCATAGTACAGATCCCCCTTGATGTCCTTAGGATAGCCATTCCTCTTGTAGTCTACTTTGTGATCATGTTCCTGATCTCATTTTACCTCGGTAAGAAGATCGGTGCGGATTATCCCAAGACGACAACTCTTTCGTTTACGGCGGCAAGCAACAATTTCGAACTGGCGATAGCTGTGGCTGTCTCAGTATTCGGAATAAATTCCGGCATGGCTTTCGCAGCAGTAATTGGTCCGCTGGTGGAGGTACCCGTGCTAATCAGTCTTGTGAATGTCGCTTTTTACTTCAGGAGGAAATACTTTTGATAGGGAGGATTTGCTTCAAAGACATCCTGTCTCCCGGCAGACAAGGAAGTCATTAAAAACAAGGTGATAAAAATATTTACACCGCTATTCTTGACTTATGGAATCTGTTTTATCTATTCCATTGGGTTATGGCGGGGATTGACATAACTAAAAATGCGGGCTTTAGCCCTGTGATCCGGTTTACTATGGGCCTGTTATTAATATTGTATATGTATATACAATAGTGTATATTATTCTATGGTTTTCGCATGGAATGAAAAGAA
>CAZHRR010000103.1:0-9257 GCA_964534955.1 uncultured bacterium | reverse complement strand
ATGTACCGGCCCAGTGATAACCAGAACTTCAGGCTGACCTGGGCCAAAGCGTTTAACACACCCTCGTCACAAGCTCTCTTTCTGGATATTTTCGTCCAGCGATTCTCTGTCTTCAAGGTGTATGCCAAAGGGGCCGCCGACGGTTATCACTACCCTCGTGATGAGAGCGGTTACCTCACTTTCTGGGATATCAGCGGAGATGAAAAGGAGTATTGGTTCTATAACAACGCAGGCATGGAGAATTTCGAAGACGACGATGCCAATGGGGAATGGAGCTACCTCGATGGTTCAGTTGACACCGTGTACGATTATTGGGGCAACATTGTAGCTACCTATGAATTTGATGGTAACGGATCGTTTGACTATTACGATTACGGAACGGATGGTATCGAAGGTGAACCGTATACAGACACCAACGGTAACGGTCGCTGGGATTTCGGTGAGCCAATACTGGAGGACTGGGACGGTAATGGTCTGTGTACTGGTTGTGACCTGAATGGTACTGAAGGGAACGGCTTTTTCGATGAAGGCGAGCCGGCAGAAGGTCACGAACTGTGGACCGATGCCAACGGTAATGGATTGTGGGATGGTTTGTACAAACTCCTTTTCCCCTCAGTGGATCCCCGGATAAAAGGCACTTTCCAGAATGATATCCCCATCGATCCAAAGCCTATCAAGCCTGAAATCGTTCAAACACTGGAATTCGGATATAAGGGGCGACTTAATCCCCAGCTTTACGGAACCTTGGATATCTTCTACAGCAAGTATAACAGCTTCGTTAGTCCTATCTTATTTGTCACACCCCTTGTAGTCGCCAACGATCCTGATTTAACTATAGAGAAATTCTTCGATGCTCCGTCAGACTATATTAAAGGAGTGGTTGTAGTCGGTGATACAACTCAGTACGTTGGGAGTCCGCCTGTTGTAGTGGGTTACCTCAACTACGGGAAAGTCTATATGTGGGGTACCGACATGAGCTTGACTTACTTCTTCAACCGTAACCTTATCCTTGACGCCAATTACTCTTTCCTAAGCATCTCTGAATTCTCAAATCCACTTACTGGGACCAAAGAACCCATCAATGCGCCAAGAAATAAATGGTCTTTCAAGGCAACATATGAATCACCTAAGGGATTTTCTGTCGCCGCTTATCTCCGCCATGTGGATCAATTCGCATGGAAGTCAGGGATATACTACGGAACTATTAAGGACTACAATATTTTCGATCTGCACCTGGGCTACAAGATTAACGATCATCTCAAGCTGTGGGCTTCCATCAACAATCTATTTGATAACCGACATACCGAGATCATCGGTGGGCCGGAGCTTGGCAGGATGATCGTCCTGCGTCTGCAGGGGCAATTATAGGTTTAAGAGACTGGGCTGCTAGTTGGGCAGAGTGTCCGGCGGCGGCTTGATGCCTACTTTACCAAACGGATCCTTACCCTGAAGTTTAATCTCACCGTGCTTTTTTTCGTACCGGGCGATATTATCGGTGAGGGCGTTCAAGAATGCCTTAGCATGCGGTGGAGCCATAATAATTCTTGAGTTGACTTTTGCCTTTTTCATCCCCGGCAGGATTCTCGTGAAATCCATTACAAATTCAGCAGGAGAATGGGTTATAACGACAAAATTGGCATATTCTCCACCGCCAACTTCACTATCAAGTTGAATATCTATTCGCTGGGCTTTTTCTTTTTCCTTCATTTCTTCTTCTTTTCATCCTCGTCTTCCTTGTTAAACTCCTCCCAGTCCTCCTCAAGACCTTCCCACTCATCCATCTCTTTTATTTCGTCTTTCTCCTGCTGAGCGACAATCTTCTCTATCTCATCCTCGAATAAAGAGAACGATTCTTTTTTCTTCTCATAGTCCTGGGGGTCTACTTCTTCCTGATCTGCAGGATCCAAGCGCTCGATTTCATCACTGTAGATTGCCGTATCAAAGAAATCAATATTACTGACTATTCCATTAGCAATCAGATACTCAATGAAGTCCAAAAACTTGGGCTGTTTCAAGTCCGTTTTGCAGTAGGGACAGTCAAGAGATTCCTGAAGCTGTTCATCCATCAGCGGAGCACTGCACTCAGGGCAAACAATACCTTCAAGTTCTTTCTTTTTTGTATTCTTAGCCATTATAGCGGGCGTAAATATAGTTGACTGTTTTACCGTCGTCAACAACTATTTTTTCGGCTTTTTCTTCCTTTTTACAGAATTTAAGTGATTCAACCGTTCGCCAGAAAGTGACCAGAATAGACGTTCTTCCTCTGGCTTAAATACTTTTCCTCGTCGTTCTTTTACTTTACGGGCTGTTTCACAAAACTTATCGAAATCATATCGTCTAACCTTACCGTTAATTGACCATGATAGTGGCGGAATCTTCACCGAAGGATAACCATGTCCAACTACGTTTACTCCCGGGCCAATAGATGTTCCGGTATTAAACATGGTATTGATACCGGACTTGCTGTGATCACCTATGAACAATCCCACGAAAGGAGATCCGGTGTTAACAGTCTGCCCATTGACTTTTACCTGTACATCAGCATAGTTATTCTTCAGATCGCTGTTATTCGTACCTGCTCCAAGATTGACCCACTCACCAATGTAGGCGTGACCGATGAATCCATCGTGCTGCTTATTGGACCAACTCTGGAAGATGCTCTCAGCTATCTCGCCACCTACTTTACAGCCCGGACCTATTGATGTTCCACCATAAATCCGGGCTCCCGCCTTAATCAGACAGCTGTCTCCGATGAACAGAGGTCCCTGCAAATAAGTGTGTGATAAAATAGTGACTCCATCTCCAATAATAATCGGACCGTCTTCTGCATCAAATACTGCTCCGGGTTTTATAGAGCAGCCATCTCCCAAGGATATGCCCATAGGATTTACCAAATGTACTCCGTCAGGTAAGCCATCCAATCCTGCATTGAAAGTAAACTTGTCTCCATCAGAAATAATTGCTTCACCATTCAGATTCACGCAATCCCAGAGATAATGAAAAACCGATACTTCCACTTCCATTCTTTTCAGCTTTTTGGTTGGCTCACCCAAGAAAGGACCACCGTCTGACAACCAATGCGTCCCCTGTTCAGCCGTCAGAAGTGCAGCTGCCATTTCTCCATTACTGGTAAGAATTGTCCCTTCCTCCTGGACAACAGACAGCTTTTCCTTCTCCCAGAGAACAGGCCCTTTAAGCCATAAACCGCTCTCTATTATTGACGGATTCACAGCCATTTTAGGAAACCTGCTTGTGGTCACTTCTACCAGTTCATCACGAACAAAGAGGCTAAACCGGGCTTCAGGGAAGAGTCGCTGCACGCGCTCAAGAAAAGTGAATGCTCCACATCTTAAATCGAATGACGGACGTGTCAGAACAATAGGCTCCAGATCAAGCGTTGCCTGATCTTCGTAGATATATATATTCATAGGTTCAACAGTTTCTGGATGGAAAGATAACCCTTCTCAAGAAAATCACTGCTTTTCCTGTCAATCTGAATATTAAAAAAATGTTCCGAGAATTTACTCTTAAATCCTACCCTGACAGGAGCTTGAGACAGATAAGTCAGATAAGCCATGGCAAGATTGAATCTCGGGTGCATATCCACGACAGCATGATACTTCCGGGAAAGGACGCGATCAATCAAATCCTTTTTCGGAAGTTGATGGCGCCCAATATCTTCAGCGCTGTAAGTTTGCACATCAGCCGGGAAAGGCCCGGTGAAGGAATGATAAAGCTGGGTATTCATTAGAAAACTGAGTTTGGGCTCTTTTTTTTCGTACACAGACTTCAGGAAATATCTCGCAATTCGAGAATTTCCCTGACCATCAGGAAGAATAATGAGTGCGTTATTGACTCCTGTTCCACCACGCCTTACAGTCATCAAATCGTCCCTCGGGCGCAGTTTCCGAAGAATCCTAAGCCACAGGATTACAAGGTGCATCTTTAACATCTTCACCGTAGAAATATATCACTTTTGAACATAAGTTTAACTTCTTATCTTATCTAAAATAATTCACCATAAAGGCATTAAGTCATTAAAGGTATCAATAAAAGAGAACTTCTCTTAACAATAAAGGTTTGAATGTTGTCAATAAATTCATCTGTCCTTTCTTTTCAACCATAAAGCAATAATTGACTTTGTGGCTGAAAATGAGATCAGGTTAACAGGATATGAAGAAAATCCTCATAGCAAATCGGGGTGAGATCGCTGTTCGTATTATCCGCTCCTGCAGGGAATCAAACATACAAACAGTAGCCATTTTCTCAGATGCCGACCGCATCTCCCCCCATGTTCTGATGGCTGATGAAGCCTACAGGATTGGTCCGCCCCCCGCTTCAAAAAGTTATTTGCGAATTGACCGTATCCTCGAAGCTGCCCGGCAAGCCGGTGCCGATGCTTTGCATCCCGGCTACGGATTTCTCTCAGAAAACTTCAAGTTTGCCGAAGCTGTATTGAACGCCGGGCTGGCTTGGATTGGTCCGCCTCCGGATGCCATGTCCGTTCTTGGAGATAAAGTTGCCGCCAGACAGATTGCCAAAGAGGCAGGAGTTCCGGTAATCCCGGGAGCAGGAACGCCTGTAAAAAATATAGACGACGCTGTGAAAACCGCTGAAGAAATCAGTTATCCTGTGCTGGTAAAAGCTGTCGGCGGAGGCGGCGGCAAAGGGATGCGTATTGTTAATAAGAAGAG
The DNA here is from genome assembly GCA_964534955.1 of uncultured bacterium. Taxonomy (GTDB): domain Bacteria; phylum Fidelibacterota; class Marinisomatia; order Marinisomatales; family UBA2128; genus UBA2128. The sequence goes on along the minus strand of CAZHRR010000103.1, from coordinate 4,563 downwards.
TGAACTCGAATCTGCTTTCGAGCGGTCTCGCTCAGAAGCTGAGACTGCCTTCGGGGATGACCGAATTTTCGTTGAGAAATATTTCGCTTCACCTCACCATATCGAGATACAGATTGCCGCAGACAATCACGGCAATGTGGTGGCATTTCCGGAGCGGGAATGTTCCATACAGCGCCGCTATCAGAAAATTATTGAAGAGACACCATCACCGTTCATTGAACGAGCTCTATGGAAAAAGATGGCTGCGGCAGCTCGACAGATTTGCCTGAAAGCGGGCTACCGCGGTGTGGGAACTGTAGAATTTTTAGTAAATGACGGCAAGAATTACTACTTCCTGGAAATGAATACACGACTGCAGGTAGAACATCCGGTAACTGAAGAAATTACCGGCGTTGATCTTGTTCGGGAGCAGATTCGGATTGCGTCAGACGATAGACTTTCATTGAAACAGGATGATATTGACATAGCCGGACACAGCATCGAGTGCCGCATCTACGCAGAAGACGGATTCAGGGATTTCATTCCCAGCGTCGGAACAATCAATGATCTGACCCTGCCTGAAGGTCCGGGGATCCGGTTCGACCATGGAATCCAATCCGGACTGGAAGTCACGCCGTATTACGATCCGCTTCTTGGTAAACTGATTGTTCACGATAAATCACGCGAGAAAGCTCTCAGGCGGATGGAGAGAGCTCTTCAAGAGTGCAAAATCGGCGGAATTACTACTACTATTCCGTTCTGTGCAGCAGTGATTAAGCATCCCCAATTCCGTGACGGAAATTACACTACCGGTTTCGTTGCCAATGAAATGGAAAATCTCACTGTTCCAGGAGAAGACAACCACAGCCTGCTCATCGCCGCTGCCATAGCCGCCCTCCATTCCCAGCGGATGTCCTCTCCTGCAACTCAAAAAACCGGGACCAGCACACACACGCTCTGGAAACAGGTAGGTCGACGAGAGAATCTGCGATGAAATTCAGAGCATCCACTGAAATCAGCTCCTTCGAATTTCAACTCCATCAAAATGGAAATAACACGATACTTGCTACAGATGATGAAGAAGTTACAATCGAAGTTTCCCAGATTTCACCAAACTGTTATTCGATCCTCTGTGAAGGGAAATCTTATCTAGTTACAGTAGAGGATGATTCTGACAATTACAGAGTAGCGATTAATCAATTTGTCTATAACATCCGACTTTCGGATGAAACGAAGATCATGCTGGAGGAAGTTGGAGCAGGAAGAGACATCGTGGACCATTCCAGTGAACTTCATGCTCCAATACCCGGACTCGCTTCCTCTATCCTCGTTTCCGAGGGAGATTCGGTCAACAGAGGACAACAATTAATGATTATTGATGCAATGAAGATGGAGAACGAAATTACATCACCCGTATCGGGCATTATTTCAGATATTTTTGTTGAGCTTGGCTCAACAGTAGATAAAGACGAACTACTACTTGTTATCAGGAGGAATAAATAATATGGGTATCAGTAATAAAATTCTGTGGGGAGGACTTGGCTGGGTACTGGCAGGACCCATCGGAGGGATTGTCGGCTACGCCCTCGCCTCCATGAATGAAGAACGGGGAGGCTCCGGAATTCGAAGCATGTTCGGCGTACCGGATACAAAACGTACTTATCCGAAGACTCAAGCAGGCGACTTCACCGTCTCTCTTCTTGTCCTGTTCGGTCAAGTAATGAAAGCTGACAAGCAGCTCCTCCGTTCCGAGCTCGATTATGTAAAACAGTTCCTGACTACCAACTTTGGGAGGGACAACTCTCATGATCTCATGATCCTCTTTCGGGACATTCTTAAGCAGGATTACTCACTCCCTACTGTCTGCAGGCAAGTAAAGGGACACATGGATCATCCGGCTCGACTGGAAATGATTCACGTTCTTTTCGGACTCTCCCAGGCTGATGGACAAATACACCCTGACGAAATAGACGTCATTCGCAAAATCTCAGGATATCTCGGCATATCATCGTCTGATTTTAACTCCATCAAAGCCATGTTTGTAAAAGATACAACTGCGGCATATACAATCCTTGAGGTCAATCCAGATGCAGGTGATCAGGAAATCAAGAGAGCGTATCGCAAGATGGCTGCCAAATTCCATCCTGATAAGGTGTCTCACCTGGGAGAGGAATTTCAGGATATAGCAGAGGAGAAATTCAAAGCTATATCGGAAGCTTATGATAAAATCAAGAAAGAGCGCGGTATCGTATGACCAATAAAGAGCAAGCTGGCGAATATCCTTTCACCCGGGGAGTATATCCCGAGATGTACCGGAAACGGTTCTGGACCATGCGGCAATATGCCGGTTTTACATCCGCAGATGATACGAACCGCCGCTACCGCCACCTCCTGGAACAAGGTGTGACCGGACTCTCTATCGCTTTTGATCTACCTACCCAGATTGGATATGATTCGGATCACTCTATAGCTCAGGGAGAAGTGGGTCGAGTAGGTGTCCCTGTCTGCACCTTGGAAGACATGGAAATCCTCTTGGACGGCATCCCACAGGATGAGGTATCCACATCCATGACCATAAATTCCACAGCGGCTATCCTTCTGGCATTCTACGCAGTAGCTGCTGAAAAGAAGGGAATCCCCTTGGAGAAGCTCCGCGGCACAGTCCAGAACGATATTCTGAAGGAATATGTAGCTCGAGGTACTTACATTTTTCCGCCTGAGCCCAGCCTGAAAATTGTTACAGACATCTTTGAGTTCTGCGGCCGGGAATTACCGAAATGGAACACCATCTCCATATCGGGTTACCACATCCGCGAGGCGGGCTCCACTGCCGCTCAGGAATTGGCTTTCACTCTTGCCAATGGTATTGCCTACGTACAGGCAGCCGTTGATCGCGGACTAAACGTGGACGATTTCGCTCCCCGCCTGTCGTTCTTCTTCAACGCTCACATTGACTTCTTCGAAGAGATAGCCAAGTTCCGGGCTGCCCGCAGGCTGTGGGCAAAGATTATGAAGGAGCGGTTTGGAGCTGTCAATCCCAATTCCATGATGTGCCGATTTCATACTCAGACAGCAGGCTCCTCTCTGACTGCTCAACAGATTGACAATAATGTGGTCCGGACTGCAATAGAAGCTCTGTCGGCTGTCTTAGGCGGGACCCAATCTCTTCACACCAACGCCCGGGACGAAGCTCTTGCTCTGCCAACGGAAGCCTCAGCTGAATTGGCTCTCCGGACTCAGCAGATCATCGCTTACGAATCGCGAGTAACCGATGCTGTTGACCCCCTTGGTGGTTCGTATTATGTGGAAGAACTTACCGATCGAGTTGAGGCTGAAGCTGACTCTCTCATCAAGAAGATAGATGAGTTGGGCGGGGCTGTAGCAGCCATCGAACAGAACTTTATTCAGAATGAGATTTCCCGGAGTGCATATGAATCTCAGAAGCGGATCGACAGCAGAGAACAAGTTGTTGTGGGGCTCAACAAGTTTGCTAACTATGACGAACAGACATTGGAACTTCAACAGATTGATTTATCCCAAGTGGAAAAGCAGAAGAGACGATTAAAGACCTTCAAGGAGAACCGGGATTCATCTGCTGCACAAGAGGGTCTAACGGCTCTTAAGGTTGCCGCTGAGAATTACGACAATCTCCTTCCTTCAATAATTGATGCTGTCCGCAGTCATGCCACGCTGGGTGAAATCTCAGGGGTGCTGCGGGAAGTGTATGGTGAATATCAAGAATAGATTTGTCTTAACTCTGATTGCGGCTTTTCTCGTGATTTCCTGCGAGGAACCCTCATCAGACAAGACGATCGAATTATGCGAAGATGGAATCATTAAATACATAGGATCTCCAGAACTTGATGGGTGTGGTTTTATGGTGATGATAGACTCTATTAATCATAAACCTACAAATCTTCCGGCACAATTTGAGGATCATGACTTGGAAGTTACGTTATGTTACGAAGTCCTTCCTGATTCTCATGTATGCTTTTTGTATTTAGTACCAGCTATCGAGATTTCCGAGATTACACTTCGTTAGTTCTAACTTCTATATTATCAATCTTACCCAAATTCCGACATGGATCTGTACATAATTTACCGATTACTCTACCAAAAATAAGTCAGACAGGCGGTTTTGACTTGTTGTTTATTTCCATACTTGTAAAGGATGCAGGTTGTAGAACCAGCAACCTGTCAGGTACGAGACTACCTGACAGGTTTGGTTCTGACGGTTTTGATTTTGTCGCCTTGAGAAAATTCAACAAATAGATTCAAGGTGTTTTGAGGATAAGAAGGAATTAGCCTCGGCGTAGCCTACGGCGAGCCCTGCCTGAGCCGAAGATAGGAGGTGAGTTTATTTCCTTCCCGAAAAACAGTGTAGAATCGTTTAATTTTCTCACAGCCTGCCCGCCCTCCCGCTGGTCGGGAGCAGGCGGGCGACTGTTTCTGCACAGCGCACAGCGTCCTGCGGACATCCTGCGGATTTTGCTCCATAGGAGCTCCTGCGGAGCAGCTGTTTCTTGCCCGCCATTATTTTGGAGGGTCTTTGCGCCAAAGAAAATGGCGAAAGAATATTACTAA
>CAZHRR010000102.1:0-9323 GCA_964534955.1 uncultured bacterium | reverse complement strand
GGATGCTGCGCACATATTTATCCCGAAAAAACTCGGGACAGGCTGTTTTATCTTCGAGAGAAACATCAAATTTGGAAACCGGTAAAAACCTGATTTCGAAGCTGAATTAATCAAGCTAAGTGAATTATTATTTACTAATCGTCTGTCTGGAATATTAAAAAGTACTGATAGGGAAGCACTTCCAATTCTTGTGAAAGTTTATAACCTGCCTCTGATAGTTCCGAAATGATTGCTTGTTCAGATAGTTTCATGTGATCTGGAGGTCCGACTGGTATATCTCCTTTGACAAAATCTACGATAACTAATCGACCACCAGGTTTGAAACTGTCTATTAAACGAGAAAAATAGTCTATTCTTTTTTCAATGTGATGGTAGGTATCACAGATGAAAATGATATCGGCGCTTTCAGGAATCAGAGGATCATCTGGTTTTCCTAAAATACTCAACAGATTGGGGATTCCTTCCTCTTTAGCCCTTTGGTTTAGAAAGTCCACCATACTTTGTTCGATATCTATTCCGTAAACCTTTCCTTCCTTGAGTTTTCTTGCAAACCGGATTGGGAAATAACCGGTAGCAGAACCTATATCAACGACAATTTCATTACCTTTGAAGCTTAATGCATCGATGACTGCATCAGGTTTCTGCCATTGATCTCTCTCTGGATTTTCAAATCGTTTTGCCCACTTTTCTACATCGGTGAATCTATGCTGTTTTTTTATTTGATTATGGTTATGGTTGTCTCCACTTTGATTCTGATATACCCCAATGACAGTAGGACTGGTAAATGTATTTTCAAAAGAGGAGATTACCGATATCAACAGGAATAGTGTTATGAGTGATTTGTAATTCACTAGTTTTCCCTTTCTATTATTTTCGAAAAAGATAGAAATTTTCTCATCCAAACTTTGTCGGCTTATAGTACGTTTGTTTCCCAATTGATCCGGGTTTATTAATCATCTGAAGGAAGTTTGTCACATCAGGATCATCTACCTCAATACCCTTGTAGAAAGGGTGGTCGAACATTTTCCCTGTGCTGCCGCTTTCCTGATGTTCAAAGAGGGGAGCTTCGATGAATACATCAGAAATGAATATATCATCTCCTTCCAGCGTAAAGGCCTGGAAATAGCGCTTTGACGAGTCGTATTCGCCTACAGGTGAGCAATTCTTGATTTGGGCGATCTTACCATTTACATCCCCGAAATTGATTTCGTGTTTCTCCTGATTAATTGAAGATTCTGTCAATTTCTCTACTGCTGGAAGTTTGTAGAAAACTTGGCTGTGATCGAGATGTTCTTGGCATGTGCTGGTGAGTGAGAGGACAAACATTGCAGCGCTGGGAACTCCTCGCTGGAGGTCTGGCGCTACAATAGCGCTTAGGATCAGTTCCTGGAACTCAGGTAAAACTCCGAGCTGTCCTTCAACGAAATTAAAAGCGGTAATATTTATGAGTCCGATGCCGGGTGCCGCTTCCTGCAGATTCAATTGGGGAGGGATGAGGGATTCCAGCTGGAAAGCGTCCACTTCAAAAAAAGTAGTCAGCGCAAAATCAAAATTCCAGACGAGAAATTCATCTTGTTTGAGTGTCATCGCTTATTCATTCCTGATTAATTTTCCAGGAGAAAATTGAATTCTTTTGCTGCTTCGAGAAGGATATTGGCGCCCTTTTCAATTTGTTCCGGTGTATGCTCGGAAGTGACAAATGCCCGAATGCGTGACCGGTTTTTGGGTACTGCAGGGAACATCATCAGTGAAATGTCCAGCCCGTGATGCTGCAGGTAGTTGCTTAAGGGGATAGTCAGCTTCTCGTCACCATAGATAACTGGGATTATCCAACTGTGGGCAGTTCCGATATCTACTTTACCTTTCAAGAGAGAACGGAGGTGTTTAGCGTTTTCCTTTATTCGTTCTCTCTTTGTATCTCCATCAGGACCTGCCGCCAGTTCCAGCGCTTTTATAAGTCCGCCAGTTACTCCCGGATCTATGGCGCATGAGAACATTCGGCTGCGGGCATAATAATTCAGGTAGTTCACAACTTCCTGGTCGCCAATCATGCATCCGCCCACACCGCCAAACGATTTACTGAATGTACCGATAATCATATCTACATCATCCAATACACCCTGTTCCTCTGCGACGCCGCAACCGTCTGGGCCCGCCACCAGTAGTGAGTGTGCTTCATCTACCAATATTTTGGCACTATATTTCTTCGCAATTGGAACGATTTCTGTGAGGTTACCGTAATTTCCATCTGTGCTGTAAACACCCTCGACACAGACGAGTATACGGGAGTTCTCAAAGTCAATTCTGTTGAGGACCTTTTCCAAATGTTCGGCATTGTTATGTTTGAACAAAAGGATATTTGCCTGCGAGAGAATAGCACCATCAATCAGGGAAGCGTGGGACGAACGATCCAGAACTACATAATCACCCTTGTGGCAGTAAGCGGATACAACACCTATATTGGCTCCATATCCTGAAGAAAAAAGAGAACATCCCAGACCATCCTTTTTAAAATATTCTGCTAACTTCTTCTCAAGTGTTTTATGAATATCGAAGGTTCCGTTGAGAACAGGTGAGCCTGTTGCCCCCAGACCGTAAACATCCAGAGCGTCCTTGGCGGCTTGGATCACTTCAGGGTGGTAAGAGTAGCCTAAGTAGTTGTAGCTGGCGAAACATATTAGGTCCAAAGTTTCACCACCTGTCCTCTGGATTTCCACCATAGGCCTTTGTGCATGCAGATGGGGAACTTCAAAAGTATACATATCCGCTTCGACAACAGCTTTTCGCCATCGGTTGAACTGAGTTATCTCAGCATGATCTTTTCCAGTACTCTTCAAGAACATGTCGAGAGTGTAGTCGTAAAAATCCTTTAGTTTATCTTTCTCATTCATTGTTGTTTTTATGAACCGGTTTGATTCTGTTCGAGAACCAAATTTATTCAAGTTAAGAGTCGATTCAAATCGTTTTTGAGTTAAGTTCTTAATGAAACCAGGTATTATATGTCAAGAAAGAAAATGTGATTCAGAGCAAAGTAAGGTTGATTTCTAACTCCAATAGCAATACTTTTACGCATTCTACTCAAGTAGAGGAGATGAGAAATCGTAGAGTTTCTCAAACAGAGTACTCAAAAGTTTAATACATTTGAGATCATCAACTAAAGAGAGGGAACTCCCATGAGACTGAAATTATTTATCGCAGTTATCTTTGTACCGTTCTTTATAAGTCAGATACAAGCAGCTGAAGAAATTGCCAAAGTTGCAAAAGCACAGGGGCAGGTTCAGATTCAACATCAGGCAGATGTGGACTTTTCATCACTGACATCTGGAGAATCAATTTTTGATGGTGATGTTGTCAAGGTTGGAAGCCAGGGATTCTGTGTCGTTGTTTTCCTCGATGATAAGAGCATCTTGAAAATTCGTGAATCCTCTCAGTTCCAGTTCATGGAGACAGCTAACACTCGAACCATCAACATGGAATTCGGAAAGGTCCTTGCTGACGTAAAGAAGGAAAAGAAAAAAGATTTCAGGATTGAAACCCCGGTTTCAGTCGCGTCCGTAAAGGGGACGCAATTCTGGACGGTCTCCAACCAGATGGGTTTCGACAAGTTTTACGGCCTGGAAGGACAGGTTGAAATCTTTAATACAATAAGCGGGCAGTTTCAGACACTTGGTCCCGGACAGATGACCCTCTCTACTGCCACGGGACAGTTGGTAACCTCTCCTGCAAGTCCTGAGGAAGTTCCTGATGATCCGGAAGCCGGGGAAGAGCCGGAAGAGGAACCGGAAGGTGAAGTAGAGGAGGAAGAAGCGGAACCTGAGGAGGAGCAGATAGAAGAAGAAATCCCCGAGGAGGAAATACCTGAGGAAGTAATTCCCGAAGAAGAAATTCCTGAAGAGATTCCTGAAGAAGTCCCGGAGGTTGAAGAAGAAGAGGCTCCTGAACCGGAGGAAGAAGGACCATTCAATTTCGGAATGGGACTTGGTTCTGTGACCATTGATGGTGTTATCTACAATCAGTTCGCCCTGCGGCCTGAGATTACCTTCGGCAAGTTGGGAGTAGGGCTTGATGTGGTAGTGTACCTCGACCCGCAAGGGAACATCCGTAAAGACGAGTGGGATGAACCTACTGATTTCTTTGATAAGATTCTCTTTGTGAGATGGGGTGAGCGGGGTGATAAGTTTTTCGTCCGCTACGGCTCCCTCGAAAACGTCACTCTTGGCTATGGTGGACTCATTAACGGCTACTCCAATATGATGGAATTCCCTCAGGTCCGCCGTATAGGTCTGAATGGTGGAATGAAGTTCGGCAAATTAGGAACGGAACTGTTTGTGGCCAACTTCAAGGACTTTGGACGTAAAGGCGGACTTATCGGCGGGCGGTTTACATTCAATCCGTGGAAAAAGCTCTCTATGGGCGCGAACATAGTAATGGATGTGAACCAGTATTCTGGACTGAAGGACTTTGATGGGGACGGTGTGCCTGATCTTCTGGACGATTTTCCGGAGGACAAAGCATACGCAGTGGATACAGATGGCGACAATATTGAGGATGGCTCTGATTCTGATGCGGATGGAGACGACATTCTTGATGGTGGAACCGATGCGAACGGTGATGGGATTATTGATGGAACAGAGAATGTCGATTTGGACGGAGATGGTATCGCTGATGGTATTCCCTTTGATGACAACGTCCAGTTGAAACCCGATCCATTCAACATTAAGGATGAAACACGCCGGGCACTGGGTTTTGCTGTGGATATTGGGTATCCAGTCTTCAGCTCTAAGATGTTCAGCGTGAATCTCTATGCTGAAGCCAATATCCTAAGTTTCGCTGATAATCTCAACGGTATTGGTCTTGTACCATTTGGAGCCAATACTACTATTATGAAGTTCATTAATATCAGTTTCGCCTATCGGATTGACACCGACTACTACGTACCTGGATTTTGGGATCAGGCCTATGATCTTGACCGTGTAGCGATCACTGATGTAGATGGTAGTCTTGAAGTAAAGACAAAGGAACAGCGTCTCGATTTGAGTGAAGGTCAGCGGCAGGGATTCTACGGGTCGGCAGGTCTTAGCCTGTTTGACTTAGTGAGTGGTTCGGCTTCATACACGGATATGAGGAGTGACACCGACACGCTCCGGAGTTTTATGGCTACACTGATTGTAAATACGGACAATATCCCAAAGATCAGTCAGGCTTTTGCCTACTATCAGCGTAACAATGACCGAAACCCCTTCGACTTCGGCAATCCGTCATCCAACACAATCCTGGGCTATAGAGTGGGCTACGAGCTGAGCCCTGGAGTTAGCCTTGTATGGGATTATCGTCGACTGCATGCGGATCTGGATGGTGATGGCATAATCTCCAAGGATGTTGAAGGCGAAGTCATCAACATAATGAATATTGAGACAGTATTTAACTTCTGATGACGAAAGATGTTCTCAAGTTCGATACAGGCCGGCGAGGATTTGAACGTGCCACTCTGTTCTTACTCATTTTGGCGGGAATCCTCGCTATTTTCGGAGCCGTATGGATTTACCGGTTCATGATAACTTAACAAGGGGAAAAATGATAGTTTCAATAGAATACTGCAACGCTTGAAACTACCTTCCGAGGGCCGCCAGTCTGGCGAACGAACTTTTAGAGAAGTACGGTACTGACATCAAGGAACTGACACTGATCCCATCTGGAGGAGGTGTCTTTGAGGTTATTAAAGACGGCAAACTCATCTTCTCGAAAATTACACTTGATCGTCACGCTGATGAGGGTGAGGTGATGAGACTTTTCGAGGGAGCATAATCTGAAGGCGGTTATCATAACATTTGCTGCAGCTACTCTGCTGTTGGCAGACCAGCCGGAAGTGATTCCCTTGAGCGATATCGTAGGTACTACGTTGGATGCTGAGGAGAACGCCATCCTGGATATTTATCCTGAAATTGACGGATTCGAGAGTGCTCAGTTCTTCCAACACGACGACGTTAACCGTTACACATCCAGGATTGCCTATCGGGAACGCAACCGCAGAAAAATCATCAATCGAAAGTACTCTTTCAGCGAGTTTAATCAACTGCGGAAGAAAGCGAAGATTCATTCGGAAATCACCGAAGAGATGAGAGCACAGTACCATTATGAGCTGTCATATCTGAGAGTTGAGGATATCCTCAAGTCCATTCCGCTAAATTCGTTCTGCACTGTGAAACGCTACGAGGGACTTCCGGTGATAGGTCGCTGTATTGAGTTTGCAGAGAAAAAACTCCGCTTGAAGCAAATCGTCGGTGAAAAATCAATTTCCATCACTGACATTGAGGGGATCACTTATATCCCTATTACACAAGAAGGAGGTACAAAACTGAAAGTAGTGACATTCAGCACCATGGGAGCTCTCGGTCTGGGAACGGGGGAGTTCATGAACGCTTTCGGTTCACCTACCCTTGACGAGACATGGAAACACCGCTTTTCGGGCACCATCCTGGGGCTTGTGGCAGGTATGCCGGTTTATGATTTTGTTGCGCTGTTGACGTCACCTAAAGAACATATCGCCTTCGCACCTGGAGAGGTAGAAGGGCTGGAGTAATTTTGGTGAGTAGTAACTGGTGAGCGGTCAATCTACTCCCGTCAGGACGGGATACGATTGATAAATGAGTAGTGAGTTGTGAAGCTGGTAAGTAGTATTGTGGTAACCCCACAGGATGTCCTCCAAGGGAGACCCTCCGGGTCACAGGACGCTGTGCGCTGTGCACAGTAACCAGTTATCGATAACAAATAACCATTTCAGGTAAGTTAGGAGAGAAGCTATGGCCGAAGAAGAAACCCGCGAAGATCAGAACACGGATGCCCACAAACAGTTCATTCTTGAGAAGATGGACGAAATGGTAGAAGGGTTAGGGCCCGGATATGGTGAAGCCCTCATGGAAGAGCTAATTGGCCGGATGGAGAAAACTGTCTCACATTTTCATGATGAAGTCTCTGAAATGCTGGAGTCGCTTAAATCCAGTTCAGAGGAACGAGAGCAGAAATTGAAGAAGCTCATTGAAGCAGAAGCCGCAGGTGAAGAGCCGTCCGCTGTCCCAGCGCCAGCTGAGGAAGCGGGAGCAGAGCCATCAGCAGCGGAACAGGAGATGAGCGAGTGGGAAAAACGAATAGAGGCTAAGGCGGCTAAAGGTGAGGTACCATCGGCAAAACCGGAGCCTGTAGAGAAAGAAGAACCGAAAAAGAAGAAGGGTATTTTCAGAAAGAAGAAAAAGTAACTCTAAGAACCCTTTGAAAACCCTATGTGTGAAGAAAAAAGAGTTAAAATTTGTCTGATTAAGGCGGCCTGCCCGACTATGCCGTTCAGGCGGGGAAATGCAGTTAATAGCGGTGCTATGAACAAATTTTCAAACATTAAGCAGGCGAATTTTTAACTTTTTAATTTGTGCAATAGGTTTTTCTAAGGGTTCTCTTACCTAATTAAAGTAACGAGAAAGGCAGCTGTTTGGCTGCCTTTAATTTATCTGTATATTAGTTTAGGTTCTTCACCGATTTGTGTTGGTATGGTTACACCTTCTCCACTACAATACTTCTGAGGAGCGGCGGATAGATAGAGTGGATATAAAAAGCTACTCAAAAGGAATTATTAGGAAGACCACCCCTTCGCCCCTCCCTGCCCGTCCAGCAGGCTGGGAGGTCGTTCAAAAAAACAACTACCCATCCACAGGATTCATTGGACAAAAATGTGTAATGTAACTTAGTTTATTGAGTAAAAAATTCTATTACTAGAACTTCTTTTTGTATACATGACAGTATGGTTCCCGCTTGTTCTTATCGTAATAGTTTTGATGATACTCTTCAGCCTTCCAGAAGGTACTGACAGGAAGTACTTTTGTGGCGATTTTATATCCTTTAGAACTCAGGATATCTATTAACTCATAGGCAATCTTCTTCTCACCGGAATCGTTATAAAAGATGGCGGATAAATATTGTTCACCGATGTCCGGCCCCTGACCATCTGCCTGTGCCGGGTCATGAATCTCAAAGAAAAATTTTACGAGTTCTTCATAATTTACTTTGGCTGGATTGTAAGTCACTTCCACAGACTCTAAGTGGCCAGTATTTCCCCGGGAAACATCTCCATAAGTGGGATTATCAACCGAACCTCCCATATAACCTGACACTGCAGATACGACCCCCACTTTTTGTTCGAATAGATGTTCTACACCCCAAAAACAACCACCAGCAAAGTAGGATTTCGCTTCTTCAGTTTCTTTATAAGGTACAAATAGCATTGAGACTGAATTGACACAATGTCTGATATCCTTCTCCGTATAACCTTCTCCTTCAAAAACATGCCCTAAATGTCCTCCGCAATTCGCACATAAAATTTCGGTTCTTCTTCCGTCAGCATCCTTTTGCCTCCTGATAGCTCCTTTGATTTCATCATCAAAGCTCGGCCATCCGCAAGAAGATTCAAACTTATCGCCTGACCTGTAAAGCGGTGCATTGCATCGTTTACACTGGTAAGTACCTTTTTCAAAGAGGTCGTTATATTTCCCACTGAAAGGAGCTTCTGTACCTTTATTGATGATTACTCTTTCTTCTTCAGGTGAAAGTTTGTTATAGTTCTGATCGTTCACAACAGATCCCTCCGAGAGTGAAACTATGCAGATTATTATTCCGATTGAGAATTTCATTATGGGTGGTATTCGGTTTACCTAAGAATAACAAAGTTCCCTCTACTTTGACAACCCTAATTATTCCTGTATTTACTAGTCGTCTTGCTTACTGTCTGTTGTCTGTATGTCGTCAATCTGGGAAGACAGGGAGGGGAGGACTGATGGCAGGCTCAGGTTTATAGGAATGAAAAAATGCTAATTTTTACCAAAGGTATTATGACAAGTATCGTTTACAAATAATTCAGGATAAAATAGTGTAGGATTCGTGAAATTATTATCGGATTGCGCTCAACGGTTTGCCAATATGAGGCGTAGGCGTTGCATCGCTGTGTTTTTGATTAGCAAGATAACAAAAAGCGCATTACGTTCGTATCCACCGTGCCACAAACTAGCCTATGACTTATATTGGCTGTTGTGTTTTAGTGCTTTATGCTCGACTGTCCATCTGTGGGTTGGAGCAGACATACTCTTTGACAAGTTTTGGTCTGCGGGCTGCTTTTTGAGCGACTTGGCAATGTGTATGGTTGCGAAGGGCTGTTCAACTTCACGTTAACAAATTAGTTTTTCAAAGATTTTTCAATCTGGTGGTAATATATATCAGCCCGCTCTGCTATTTATATTTCTGACAGCTCAGGTCAAGCGGAAGTTGGCTACATAAGTGCGGGA
>CAZHRR010000101.1:6111-9334 GCA_964534955.1 uncultured bacterium | reverse complement strand
ACATTAATGAAAACATTCTCACTTATCAAGTGAATACGCTAATCAATCTAATTGCTGGAATTACAGCCTGTTGTGTTGTTAAGACGCTTCCAATACAGGAATTAGGGGTAATAGACTTGATCTAGATGTTAATAACTAAACAAAAATAGCTATATCTGAGTGCTGATTGAGTTTTTGGTAGAGACAATAAAATAACCCGCCCAAAATGAATTGTACAGGTCATTCCGTTTTCTACTGTGGTGAGATTTCTTTTCGACATAAATGAACTAAAAGTCACAGGAGAAAAGATCGCTGTCCACGGAAAGGACAAGGATGAAGAACAATTAGTATGCGAAATTAACTATCATAAGCTTCTCTTCTGTCATGCTTTCCATAGCAAAACGGATACCCTCCCTGGTGTTGCCGGACTCTTTCACACCGCCGTAGGGCATATGATCAATGCGCCAAGTGGGCACTTCGTTCACCATAAGTCCGCCTACCCGGATATTCTTGTAGGCATGCCGAATTCTGTTAACGTCCTTAGTAAAGACACCTGCCTGGAGTCCGTAGTCTGAATTGTCCACTTGACGTACTGCGTCTTCAAAATCTCTGTACTGTACGATGGTAACCACTGGCGCGAAGATCTCCTGGCAGTTGACCTTCATTTCAGGAGCTGTATTAGTGAGGATTGTTGGCTGGAGCATAGTACCATCACGTTCACCGCCTGTCAGAATCTTAGCTCCCACAGCCACGGCTTCATCCATCCATTCCTTAGCCCGGATAGCCTCACTTTCTACAATCATGGGACCGACGTCAGTCTCTTCGCTCAGGGGATCACCTACTACAAACGCATCGACATTCTCCACTAGGCGATGAGTAAAATCGTCCGCTATATCCTCGTGTACGAATATCCGCTGAACAGAAATACAGCTCTGCCCGGCGTAGAGAAAGCCGGCGTTAGCGCAGGCAGAAATGGCGTAATCGAGATTGGCATCTGAGTGGATAATAACGCCGGCATTGCCGCCTAGTTCCAGGCAGACCGGGATCTTGAATGCCCGTTTCTTGAGGTCCCAGCCCACTGCTCCAGAGCCAGTGAACGACAGCAGTTGTACTCGAAGATCTTCTACCATTGGTGATGCTACATCTGTAGAGCACGGCAGTACATTCACGATACCCGGCGGGAGATCAGCACTCATCACAGCTTCTCCAAGAAGAAGCGAGCTGAGAGGTGTCTGCGTGGCAGGTCTTTGGACACAGGTGTTCTTCGAGGTGATGGTCGGAGCGATCTTATGGGCAACTAGATTAAGAGGGAAGTTGAATGGTGTTATGGCTGAGATAACACCCAGAGGAAAACGTTCCACCAAAGCAAAACGGTTCTCACCCCACGGCTTCTGATCCACCGGGAAAGTCTCGCCATATTGACGCAGGGACTCACCGGCAGCCGTCTCAAATGTGTGCACAGCTCGGCCGACCTCCACCCGGGCTGTCCGGATAGGTTTCCCGGCTTCCTTAGCAAGCGCTTGGGCGAATGTTTCTGCGTTTCCCTGGATGTAGTCGCGTATCTTCAACAGAGCATCAGAAACTGAGTGAGAAGGTATCTCTTTTGTAGTCTCAAATGCTTCCGATGCTGCTGTCAGTGCTGCTTCCATCTGGGCTGAAGAAGCGTGTGACACCTCCGCTACCAATTCACCGTCGTACGGAGAGCGGACTTCCACTACACGGTCTGCGCCTTCTACCCACTGACCGTTGATAAGAATCTTCTTAGCTGACATTATTTTCCTCCATAAGGTGCTTTTCTATGATTGACATACCTAATTCCAAATAGTCGTCTGAGATAGTGAGCGGAAACAACGTTCTGATGACGTTTCCGTGTTCACCCGATAGAATCATGATAAGCCCGTCCTGCAAACAAAGATACAAAACTTCACTGGCTTTTTCTTTCGACGGATTATTCTTTGAGCTTCCATCGCTTACTTCCAGAGAATACATACATCCAATCCCCCGGACATCAGAAACAAATCGTGACTTATTTCTAATAGAGTTCATTCTCTCTGGGACTGTTCTGGCTAACTCTGCTAGTCTTCCTATAGACTCTAACCGCTCAATAATCTCTATTGCTCCTAACGCAGACTGACATGCCACAGGATTTCCTCCGAAAGTTCCGCCTAATCCTCCTAGATGCACACAATCCATCATTTCTGCACGTCCGGTTACAGCTGAAATAGGAAGTCCGCCGCTCATGGACTTGGCAAGAGTGATGATGTCGGGCTCCAAATCATACCATTCACTGGCAAACATCTTCCCCGTCCTGCCGAAGGCGGTCTGCACTTCATCAATCACCAGGATAATTCCGTTATTAGTACAGACCTTTCTGACCTCATGAACAAAGCCAGGATTTGCAGGAAGAAAGCCGCCTTCACCAGTTACCAGTTCTATAACAATGGCGGCGATTTTTTCCTTCCCCAGTCTATCCAGCAAATCATACAGCTCATTAATAAAATGATTGGCATCAACCGACTTTGTGTCATACGGGAACGGCAGCCGGTAAACGCATGAAGCAAATGGTCCAAAACCGTGTTTAAAGGGCATTTCTTTGTGCGTCATGGACATCGTCATGAATGTCCTACCATGAAAAGCATCCTCCAAGACGATGATTCCCTCTCTCTTCGTATAGTAACGGGCTACCTTCACGGCGTTTTCGACCGCCTCTGCTCCACTGTTTACAAGGAGTGTCTTCTTCGCAAAATTCCCAGGTGTTATCTCGTTAAGACGTTCCGCAAGGGTGATATACGGTTCATACGGTACAACAGTGAAGCAGACATGAAGGTAGTCCCCTAGTTGGCTTTTCACTTTGTTTAGAATAACCGGATTTCTGTGTCCGCTGTTGACAGATCCGATACCGCCAGCAAAATCAAGGAAGACATTCCCGTCCACATCAGTAAGAAAACACCCTTCTGCCCCAGCAATGTAAACCGGGGCTGCAGACCCTTGAGCATTTACCACCGACGCCTTTCTTCTCGCTGCTAACTCCCTGCTTCTCGGGCCGGGGATTTCAGTCTTGATTTGTATAGAATTCACAGATTACTATTCTCCAGATTTATTCTATCTGTTCGTGTAGCCAATAGAAACCGTTAATAAGTAACGGCCAGTCGGATTCTACATCATAGAGCCAGTTTCCCCACGTTGTTCCATCCTGATCACTGTCCTCAGCGATTTCCAGATGCGGACCTAAAAGCAATCCCAT
>CAZHRR010000101.1:0-6101 GCA_964534955.1 uncultured bacterium | reverse complement strand
TACCCTCGCCGTATTCGAAAGTAATAATAGCTGGTTTATCATTATAGTCATAAGTAGCAACGACTTCCATATTCCCACCGGCAAGTGTATAGAAGAAAGGCTCACCATAGTAGAGAACTGTGAGGTCGTTTCCCAAAAACTCATTGATGGGGTGGTCCTGATTCAGGTTCACATCTGTCATAGTATAATTAGGCCACGGAGCGATCTCAGGAATAGGACCTTCGGCCACACCAATGAAAATATCCAAAGGATTATCAAATGTTACATCTTCCCAGATGATGACATCAGAGGCGTAGTATGCTCCAGCGCTTACACCCACATAAACTCCACCATTATGCACAAAATCTCGAATGGAGATATTACCTTCCGTGTCGATCTGGTTCTTCCATTCACCGGACCACCCGCCAGGCATAATAAGACCATCAAAGCCTGTCGCCATGATACCGTTATTGATCTCGTCATAGGTTACATCTAACCAGTCAAAAGCCAGAGTATCGAGGAGTGATTTCCACGCTGTAACGCTGGGTTGCCATATGCCGTTGTCTGCATTAGACGAGTCACCATCTGCTGAGTAGATTGCATAGCTGGGTGCACGCAGATAAACGGTAACAGTGTCAGAATAACCGATATTACCGGAGCTATCTATGGCTGAAGCCGACAGAGCAATAGAGTCCTGAGGAATATACATGAACGCTGACAAGGTGATTTCATATGGTTCTTCTGTGGTTTCCGCTAATAGTGAATCGTCAACAAAAAAGGTAACTGATGTCTCCTTCACCGTTAAAGAACATCTCTATCTGACAGAGAAACTTCTCCATGGATGTTGATTTGCGAATCAAAACATTCGCGCCTGCCTGAATACACTCTTTCTCCCCAAGTTCTTCACAAGCAGTTACAATCAGGATGGGACTGTCGAATCCTAATGTCCTCAGTTCCTTCGTCGCTTTTAGGCCATTTTTAAACGGCATATCGTAGTCCATTAAAACCAACTCAGGTTGGTACTTCATGCATTTTTCAACACCATCAACTCCGTCGCAAGCAAGAAGGATCTCCCTCTCCCCTGCTGAATTCAGATAAAACTGTAGTATTTTACTGGAGTAAGCATCATCATCAACAATTAGTATCTTATGATTTGAAGGTATCATATCTATCAATGGGCAGGATGAACCGGAGATTTGACCGCAACAGAGCTGTAAATTCGCCACACTTGTCCAAGACAGATGGAATGCCATGCTTCTCTCCAGAAAAGTCCGGGGAAACAGGTATTGGGGACTGTAAACGATTTCATTCTTTGAACCTGCCGGCAGCTAATCAATTGGCAGTCATCGTGTTTTGATAACAACCTGCTGGTACGAAACATCGAGTACCTCTGCCAGTTTCTTTTTGTTGTTTTGATATTCCTCTATAAGGAACGAGTAGAGGTCGCTTTCAAACTTTTCGTTCGCCTCCCGCCAGGTTAAAGATGCCAAAGATTCGATGTATTGCTTATAATGCATATTATTTTCAAAGGGTATCTTTTGGGGTTTTCCCCTCTTGAAACCTAATTTCTTCTGATACTTAAAGTATGTGCGTGTATTTATCTCCATTTTTTTACACAGCTCTGGTGCGTTCTTGGTTCTTCCCAACTGGAGAATGAACAGGCTCTTGTGAAAAATATCACGAATATCTTTCAGCTTCTTTCCAATGGAGAAACTGAAAATCTCCTGCTTAGCGCTGACCTGCGGGATTCTCTGGTATGTTTCGAGAAACTGCACATATACCTCAAGCAGCTTCCTGCGGTAACCGAGTATTGGCAGTCCCAACTCAATTTCCTGCATCAATTCATTAAAGCCAATGGAATAAAAGTGCCTCGCCAAACCTATCCTTCCCAGCTCTTCATGACAGCGACCCAGTTTATAGTAATCTTCAAAAGCCATATTCCTCATATGATATCTCGTGGTAAGGCTCAACGACTGACTGTGACGAGTGATTGCCTCACGATAGTTACCACATTCGAACTCAAGGAATCCCAGATTTTGAAGAGCGAGTGCCATTGGATAGGGTATAAGTTGTTTCTCAGTCAACCTGGTAAAAAGACCCCTGGCATCATCATATTGTCTCATCTGTATCAGCATCCACCCTTTGTCATTTTGTATGTCAGCTATATACTGCTGCAAAGAGTGATCAACAGCTATGGACATCGCCTCATTATACTTTTCCTCCGCCTTTTTATAATCACCGGTATCTACTAATACATTACCAATATGCTTGAGGACTAATGTTAATCTTACGTAATCTTTATTTTTTCTGTAATAATCCTCTGAAGCAGCCAGACTTCTTAATGCGGAACCGCTGTCCGCATACTTATAGCATAATCCGATATACGTTTTAATCCGCCACTTCAGCTGTTCGTTTGTTGTCCACTTCAAAGCAGCTGTCAATACAGCTTCAGCTTCCCGGAAGTGTTCCAATTTCCGGAAGAGGTTAGAAAGCTCTGTAAAAGCAAAAGACTTCACATCATCGTTGGTTGACTTTTGTTCTAAAGCCCTATGGAAGGCTCCGAACGCCTCACGATAGTTCCCGTTAAAAGCTTGTATTCCCCCCAAGCTAGACCAAGCGATAGTTTTAAGGTCCGGATCATCAACTTTCAGAACATACTTAACGTCATCAAGGGCTTCTTCTGTTGACACAAGGTTCAGTCGATACACCTCCTCCATTCTTTCGAGATAAAGTTCTTTATGAATTGTTGAGAGCTGATCCTCAGGAGAAGGCAACTTGTTTATATCGGGGAACAGGTTTCTTATATCTCTGGGAATGACATTCATTACACCAATAGGGCTCTGTGTTGAGAGGGCTTCAAGTTTCTTCTCATTTTTCATCGGTTTTCTCCTTCAGTTATACAGTCAATGTACGGTAAAATATCATACTATGCAAGAGTTATTTTATATTATTAATATTAATTTTTCTGGATAGAGCAAATAACAGGCGCCGTAAACGTTTTTCTGTATAGCTTTATCCAAATATCTAACCGTTAGGACAATTCTGGTTTTGGACAGAGCAATTTCAGATTTTTTAGCTTGACTCTCTTCCTTGATTAAGTTCACACCCAGTGCTAAACTGCACATCTGATTTTCAGAGCTCGATGAAAAACAAGCGAACTTCCACAGTCCGCTGGATCACTCAAAATGAATAGACCTTATATCTCAGCCATCAATATCATAATAATTGTCATTCTTCTTACAATAGCTCCCGGAGCATCACAGATATCCACACTGCAGCATGAGTCGAATTTGGAGTGGCAAACAGCCAGAACACCACATTTCCTGATTCACTTTCCCTCTGGCTTTGAACGACTGGCGTATAGAATAGGAAACATCTGCGAAGATATTTATGAGCCAGTCAGCCGTACTCTGAATTTCTTTCCAGGTCCAACGCATGTGGTTGTTCACACAAGGGCTGATTTAGCAGACGGCGTAACCTCATTTCTGCCGTGGCGTATGGAGCTGTTCGTAATGGAACCCCAGGGAAATATGTTCGGTTCGAATGAAAGTTGGTTAAGGATGCTGATTGTTCATGAATTCACTCATATTGTGCATCTTCGGAAACGGAGCGGTATATCCAGCCTGACGTATCCTTTTCTAGGAGACTACAACTCGTTCTGGCAGCAGATTGTACCAAACTGGTTTACAGAAGGAATCGCCACTCTGAACGAAACCAGATTAACGTCGGGTGGAAGAGGCCGCACTCCCTTCCATTGGATGCAGATGGCAGCGCCAATTTGGGCAGAGGACCCATGGCCGCTGGTGAATACCAACTATAGAAGCCGAAAACACCTACCGCAAAATAACATGCGGTATGTGTCTGGATACTACCTGACTCAATTCATTCAACACCACTATGGAATCGGCATATGGCGGAGAGTTCTGGACAGATATTCAGCGTTCCCCCTGTTGGGGTTTAATAACGCAATAAAATCTGTTACTGGTAAAGGCATCAATAAGTCGTATCAGGAACTGCAAAAAGAGATCGAAAGTACCTTACCTGATCTCGACTCATATGAATTGCGAACAGAAGCGTGGCGAGAGACAGAAATACCAGAGGACCAGTATTCGCCCCGGTGGCTTGACAATGATAACATCGTGATTTACCGGAAAAGCCTTGACGACTTACCCGAGTTGACAAGCATTAACAGGTCCGGTAAATCAACACGAATTCTACAGCGGAGATTATCAAGGAAGGATAACAGTTTTTCGTTAGGTGAGAATGTGATCATATGGACAGAAATGCATCCCCATCCTCGTTTCACCGCTACAATCTACTCCGACCTGAAGATTTACATCCGTGGGAGCGAAGAAACAAAGTACCTGACTAGAAATGCTCGGATCTATTGTCCTGATCTATCACCGGATGAGACTCAAGTTATTGCTGTTCAAGCTGCGCTGCCTACTACAAGACTGGTAATTCTTGACCTGATTAGCGGGGAGATTTCACCGGTCCTCCACATTCCAACTGCTACTATATGGAATCCACGATGGTCACCCAACGGTAAGTCAGTTACATTTGCTGTCAAGGACTCTTCAGGTAAACAGGATATCGCTTTACTCTCGGTCGAAACAGGTCAATGGCGCTATCTCTATCCATCCGATACATACCACGACAACAATCCCTGTTGGACACCTGACGGTGAATATATCCTCTACACATCAGACAGATCGGGGATCTTCAACATTTGGGCTGTGAAGGTATCAACAGGCAAGCGGTGGCTGGTAACCAGGAGTGGACTAGGAGCCTTTTCTCCGGATGTATCTCCCAATGGTAAAGAAATAGCTTTTTCAAACTATACCCCAAAAGGTTTCATAGTCATGACAACACCTCTTGATCCAAACATATGGATTGAAGAGCAGGCGGTAAAACCTTATGTCAATCCCTTTATTTTCAACTTCAATTACAGCATTAACAAACTCATCAATAATCATCACGACATCTCCTTCAATGTTCAAAGCTATAGCCCATGGAAGCAGATTCTGCAGCCTCAAGGATGGATACCCTATCCGGTTACAGATGAAAAAGGAGCCAGTTTGGGTCTATTTGTTATGAGTCAAGATGTCCTCCATCGGCACAGTTGGGCAGCATATTTCAGTCCATCCCGTGAGAGCGCTCACCCCATATTTGACTTTAGATATACATACCGTCGCTGGTGGCCAGTTTTCGGCGCCAGATTATTCGATATACCTGAGATGTCTGTGAATGGTAAAAACTCAGTCTGGCAACGAAAGAAGGGGCTTGACATCTCCCTGTCATTACCTCTAATTCTTGAAAAGAACGTGTATACTACAGTAGCCCAGCCCATGATCCAAATGAGATATCAGAGATGGAATCCTTCGACTGAATACTTTTCCACAGCGACAACACTATATTGCGGTATACAGGCCGGATTCAACTTGGGAAGAACTGGATTTGCACCGCGAGATATTGTACCCCGTCGTGCCTATTTTGTCAGTTTTTTCGGAGATTGGACCAGCCCGAAGCTGGGAAGTGATTTCGAAGGAAAACAACTTAGTACTCAGTTAGTCGTATACAGACCAACCAGGTTACCGCACCACCAGATAGAATTCTTTTCAAAGTACCAGTGGAGAGACGGAGGGTTCGCCTACGATTTCTATGGCGCCCTTCCCATAGGTTACAGCGATGATCAAAAGAACCATCAACTGCGGCTCAAAATGGCCTATATCCTGCCATTAGCCTACTTGGAGCTGCCTGTTCCTTTCCTTCCTGTATGGGTGGAATACCTGGACGCTGCAGCTTTTTACGATTGGGGTACAAGCTGGAATACGGATGAATTTTCAGACCACTTTGCTGAAACAGCAAGGTACTCTACAGGAATTCAAGTCACGTCTGTTAATACAATGCTCCAGTATATAAGGCTTCGCCTGGGGATAGCGGTGTTCTACCACTCTGACGATAGAAACTGGAGAACGAAAGCTATTATAGGCTTCCCTTTCTAAGGCACTGAGCAGTCAGTTTGCAAGTAAGTTCTCTCCCTGCGCTTTCCTAAGGCACCTTCGATTATACACGTGAAAGAGTAGTACTTACACTAGACCCCTTAATAGAAAACGCAGGGA
>CAZHRR010000100.1:0-9445 GCA_964534955.1 uncultured bacterium | reverse complement strand
TTTTTGAATGTTTTCCCCCTCTGCTTTATCCGCAGGATCCTGTGGATAAGAGAGGGGGTGGACACCGACGGTGGACGGGGGTGAGTTAGAATAACTTTAGAGGTTCAACATACGATTAATCATTGCCGGATTAATAATAATGATCTAATAGAGGAATCAAGCTGTTTGGAATTCAAACGTATCTAATTCCTCTTTGGAAGTCCGCTCTTTTAGATCCAGGATTTCAACACCAACAACCTTACCTTCTTCGTTAAAATCAAGAATTACTCCCGGGCGGACTTCTTCAGATTCAACAATACTGCTTTCGTCCAAGCGGAAATATAATGCGTTACTCTCTTTATCAACTTTAAGTTTCATTATTTTCCTTTCAGTCTTCTATCAAAGAATACCGTAATAATTTTGTTGGGTTCCTCTGATGTATTAACGATAACTCGTAACCACCTGTTTCCGTACTCAGGGATTCTGCGAAAATAATGTGTTGTCCCAACTGCTTTGTCCTCTAATTTTTCAGGTTCATTTACCGTAAGTTCCACCCATATTTTGATAATTGAACGTTCTTTGAGCATATCCTCGCAATGTTTTGTGTAGTGCATTCCTCAGTGAATATACCATAATTCAACTTTCTTCAACCTTAATTTTTTACACAAATCTATTCAATAACCTGACAGATTGACCAGAACCTATCTGGTTTAGGATTTCAAGAGATAATTATTTCGACCTGACAAACTTCCTCTACTTGTCAGATTTTGCTTTCCTCTGTGCTTTACGTGTCTTGTCATTCAAAGCAAATTTCGTAAATTTCTCCACAAATAAAAGGGTTCTGAAATGAAACGCAATTTTCTTCATATCACAGATTTTACTCGGGAAGAGATTGATGAAGTCCTGGAATTGGCAGCTCGCCTCAAGAAAGAGACTAAGGAGGGAAAACCTCATCCGCTGCTGCAGGGGAAGACTCTGGCCATGATTTTCCAGAAGCCATCAGCCCGAACGAGAGTCTCATTCGAGACGGGGATGTATCAGTTGGGCGGACATGCACTGTTTCTCTCGCCGGCAGACATCGGCATGGGAAAAAGGGAGACTACGGCAGACATTGCCCGGTTATTCTCCCGCTACAACGATATCATCATGGCGCGGGTCTTTGATCATCAGCACATTCTTGACTTGGGCAAATATGCCGCGATTCCGGTGATAAACGGGCTTACCGATTATAACCACCCGTGCCAGCTCATGGCGGATATTTTCACCGTGCTGGAACATCGTGGGCACCTTAACGATCTAAAAGTGGTCTTCTTGGGTGATGGCAACAATGTGGCTCATTCATGGCTCCACTTGGCGCAGCGCATCCCGATGGAAGTGATCATCGCCTGCCCGGAGGGTTTCGAGCCGGACGAAGATGTGGTCAGGAAGACACAGGAGACGGGACTTAGTTCAGTTTCAGTCTCGCACGATCCCCATTCAGCGGCAACAGGAGCGGATGTGATTTATACAGACATCTGGGCCAGTATGGGTCAGGAAGAGGAAGCAGCTGAGAGGAAGAAGACCTTCAAACCTTTCCAGGTGAATACTGAGCTAATGTCTGCTGCTGGAGATCAGTCGTATTTCATGCACTGCCTCCCTGCCCATCGCGGCGATGAGGTAACCGATGAAGTGATTGACGGTCCTCAATCTATTGTTTTTGACGAAGCCGAGAACCGGATGCATGTGCAAAAAGCGATTATGGTCTATCTAATGGGAGTAACGTAAACGAGGTTTCCTTCTTTGTTTGGTAAAGTCGCTGCTCATCTCTCTCTAATATTACTTTTTATCTCAGTTTTAAACGCACAATCCTACATCAAGGACCAGTTTTCCAAGCGAGTGGAGGAGACCGCTTCCGCTATTAATAAAGCTGAGAAAAAGTATAAGGATATCGAAAAGGAAGTTAAGCGTCATTTTCCTGAGGGGTCACGGAAGTCCCCCATTTATTTAGCCATTCGTGATGATTTTATGGTTTATAGGGAAATCATGAAGAGATTGGATGAGTATAATATCTCGTTGGATAGGAATAGTGAAAAATACAGCAAACTCTTCGGTGGTATCTTCGGTGGAAAGGATGTTATTGAAAAGGAGAATGAGGAGTTTGAGCAGGTAAAGAAGCTGGCTGAAGAACTTGAGGAGATGCTGGAGGAAGCCCTGAATGATCTGGCAAGAGCTGCTCCACTGGGGAATGTTCACAGGACTATGCTGGACAGGATAGTCGATATCGAGAAATTCATGGATGACCTAAACGGTCAAATCAGAGAGCTAATCAGAGATGTAGAAAAGTCCTCCCGTGAAAATGAAAGAACTTTCAGACTGTTCAAACAGAGCGCGACGGGAATGAACGAATATGGAATATACCGAAATGCAGATTCGGTTCGTATTAATCTTATTGATGCTCAGCAGAATTTCGCGTCCCTGAAGGATTCTGTAGGGCTTCTCCAGAAGCAGATACAGCACATGCTTTCGGGGACGGCAAAACGTGGCGAAGAAATGCTGGTGTGGGAAACTTATGAAAGTATATCCGTCGAAAGAGTCCGGCTCACAAAAGTGATTGAACAAGGTGTTTCTCGAATAGAGAAACTGCGTGAAGAACTGGAGAACTTTGTGAAGCTGATGAGTGAATTCGGTGATATCCTCACAGAAATGGACAAGGATATGGGGCTTATTCAGGAGAACTATCAGAATGCCGTTAACAGCTTGGAAGAGGACAGCCTCCGCAATTCGTCTCTGATTGGGAAGATGGCCCGGGGATATTCTCTGGAGAAGTCGCCCTATCGTGAACTCATAGCTGCCTATAAGAAAGCGGAGACTACAGTCGGAAGAGCGGAAGCAGCTATTGAAAACATGGTTGAGTCACGTCTTGCTCTCATAAATCACGTTAGCGGGATGAAAGGGCTGAAAACTGACCCCGGTAAATATGATCGCTTCAAGGAATTGGATAGAAATTTTGATAGTGCCAATAAGTCCGGCGAGAAAAGATTGAAGGAGTTAGATGATGCTTTAGAAGCTTTCAGAGAAGTGATCTTAGAGAATTTCTTGAATACAACTGAGTATTGGGAACTCGTGTATGAGGTTGAATCTGATAAGTCGTTCGGAGGAGAGGAGACGGTAGCTGAGAATTTCGGTTATCTGTTTGATCCCAACGAACTACCTGCCGAGGTCTATCATGGTCTGTTGATTTCTAAATACCAATTGAAGCTGAAAAAGACGAGGAAACGAGGACAGCAGTCTTGGAGCCATCATCTCGTCTTTTCCGGTGAGCACGATTTCCCTCTGGAAGGATTCATTCTTAGATCACCAGATGGTTCAATTCTGGTAAAGGCAGATAGAGATAGTATTATCGTAGAGGAAGAGATGAGCAAAGAGGGTATAGTTCAGTTCGAATGGGAAGTGCCGGTAAGTCAATCTCAATTAGACCAAGTGATAAAGGAGCAGGAGTTGATTTTTCGGGTTCATTTATTAACGACAACACACCGTGTGAATCTAACTCTATACAGAGAGAAGATATTTCGGGATTATGTCGTTCCAGAAGTACGAAAAGAGATGTGGCAGAAGCTTTTACAGGATAAAATTGATGGAGTTTAGTGTCTTTTACTCCTCAGCCTGGTATTCCCGCCAATTTACTTCTTTAGTACGGTAAGCCACTTTCTTCCCAGCTTGCTTTTCTACCACCACGTGATACCTTCCCGTCTGGCCCGGATCGAGTGAAGCGTCGCTGATGACTCCTGTGGCAAATCGGGTGGACATTCCGTCCACCATACTTGAGCTGATACCGAGAGGATTTGTGGCGGCATCCCAGAGGAAAAATGTAACCTTTACGAAGTCGGCCCGAGTTTTCCCAATGTTGCGAACGGTTCCAATAAATTCCTCTTTATCAGAATATTTAATCAACTGATACTCTCCTTCGAACTCCACTTGCGGACCCGGGAAAAACTTCTCGTCATATTGGACGATGAACTGTTTATCAATCACAAGTTTACCTATGGACGTCTGCATAATAATGACATCCATGTTTTCCGCAAGGATGTGTCCGACTACGATAGTTCCATTAGCGAGAGTGATCTTATGCCTGAGAAGGGGGAGCTTCAGTATGTTCAGCACATCTTCATCTATCTTTGGCAGACCTTTCTCTGCAATGTCGTAATAGCGGACGACTCCCTTCAGGGAGTCAACCTGTGCCCGGAAGAGGGACATGTTTGTACCTACTTCAAAAAAGAGACTGTCTGACGCACTCTGTTGAGCCGACAGACTGTCTGCGATGTCAGTGGCAAGATTTGCGATATTATCCCTTATGGTAGCATCTACCTGTCTGATCATGGTGCCCATGGAGTCAGCGGAGCTGGAAAGATCTTTTTTTAGAACCCCAAGTCCCCGCTCCTGCTCAGCTCGTGTTGTATCAATCTGTGTGTAGAGATCAGAGACGTTACTCTTAGTTGCTTCGATCTCTCCCTGCATTATCTGTTCTCTCTCCAGGAAGGAAGTCATCTCTTCCTTGGCGGAACGATACTGAGCAACTGTAGCCCTCAGTTCCTCCAACTCCAGGGTCATCTTCTCTACGTCCTGCACCACCTCAAAGAACATATCCACTGAATCGGATTCCACCACGAAAATGCTCCCGGTTTCCAGGCTGTCAGGTGGCAGAGGGAGTGACGATTCGATGAACTTCAGTTCTGATACCAGGATGCGGGCGTTGGATTCAATTGCGCTTTTTTCCTCAGGCTCGAGATTCTGATCGGCAATTCCTGCATCTAATGACAGAGTATAGGTGGCGAACTTTGCTACGACATTGGTGCGGCCTTTAGAGATATTTGCGAACATCTGTCCGTCTGTTGGGAGGTACCCGGTGAAGGCATCGAGGTCGAAGATAAGGTCTTTGTAATTAGTGCCCTCATGAGTTTTGATTTCTTCTAATTGTTCTAATTCATCCTCACTGAGAACCTGATCTTCTGCGGTAGTGAAGGTAGCATCCACCCGACTCTCCGTAAGGAAAATAAGGGATGCCACATGTTCTCTTACACGATTGGCCGTAGCCATGAAATCCAGTTGCTCTTGGGTAGATTCACCAGGTATTTCTACAGTAGTAATAGGAACACCTTCGGTAGGACGTGAAACTGGCGCTTTGGGACCGCAGCCCCAGATGAAGAGGATAAGCAGAGCCATGTAAGCAAACCACCGGGACTCCATATTATTCTTCACGCTCCTCTTCTTCCAACGCCTTTTCCTGAGCTACCAATGCAGCTTCCTTGATCTCATTCTTGTATTCCTCAGCTACACCCAGTGTATAAGCCAGCTCAATTATATAAGGATAATAAATGTAGCTTGAGGGATCTTCAAGCATGGGCAGGACTCTCTTGAAGATTTCCGGATCTCTGAAATTGCCGAGGTTCTTGATGGCTTTTACCCGAATGTCCCTCGGAATGTTATCTGACAATGCGATCTCAGCAAGAGTTGGTTTGACTGTTGGATCATCGAACTTGCCCAAAGCATCCAGTAGTGTATTCAGGAGAGAGAAGTAAGTAGCTTGCCCCTGGTTATATGTCTCCAGTAGAGCAAGAATCAGACGTTCTTCTTTTACTCCCTTCATTGTGTGAAGTGCGAAGTCACGTACTTGTGCCTCCATTGAGGGATCGGTTAACATCTCCACAAACATTTCCACAACCTTGGGATCATCCTTCCGGTTGGAGAGAATTTCCATTGCCCGGTTTCGTGTTTTTATATCCAGAGTCTCATCCTGAGCGAGAAATATCAGGATTGGAACAACTTCATCCTCGTCCATTTCTGCCAGAGTCTTGGATACCATAACTGTTGTATTGTAGAAGGCAGCCCTACTTCGTTCGTAGATATCAATAAGAGCCAGTACCTGATCTTCGGTGCTTATGTTGGTCAGACTCTTGAAAACTGTGGACTGAAGTTCCCGTAGCTTGTCATCAATGCTGAATATGGATTCCATAAGGGCTTCGGATGCGATGGGATCATTTTCAAATACACCGAGGACATCTATGCTGGCTACCATTAGATCGAGTTCCAGTGCCTCGGCTTCACCAACGTATTCAGCCAAAGAATGCAGTGCCAGAGGATGTCGGCTTTCCCCCATAGCCCGAACGGCTGAGACCCTAACATCGAGGGGTTGGCTATCATCTGAATAGACAACTATTAGTTCTTCCAGCGCTGATATATCTCCCTGGATGTACCTAAGTCTCAATTCTTCCACTCCGGCAAGGGTCTGCTCACCTATGGATTTCTTGCCAAAGAGTCCTTTGATCATGGAGCAGGAAGAAAGGGTAAGTGTACAAATTAAGGCTAAAGCAACAAGAGAGGTTATTCTTCCGTATAATCTTGTTCTAATCACGTGATGATTACCTCCAGTAGTTCAGAGATATTTCTTCTCCATCAAAAAGTGCAAATGTGTTATACCTGATCCAGTCTCCCAGGACAATCAGTTTTCCCTCAGACAGCTTGACCTCCTTCGCTTGATGATAGTGTCCCATTACTACATAATCGGTACCGTTTTGACAGATATTTCCGGCGTACTCAGTCAATTCTCCCATAACTGCATCATTGTACTCATCACTGTGAGTATAATGACGGCTTCTCCTGGAAATCCAGCGTGCAAATGTATAACCCAAATCAGGGTGAATCCAGCGGTAAAAGAAAATGAAGAGTGGATTGCGGATGATAGCCTTGAATATTCTATATCCCCGCTCCCACGAAAGGATACCGTCCCCGTGTGTCACCAGGATTTTTTTTCCGCTGGCTTCCACGTATGTTTCTCTTTCATAAACCTGATCGAATAGCCGCTGATTAATAAACTCGCTGGTCCAGTAGTCATGATTCCCCAGCACGAAATTAAGAGTTACTCCTCGCCGTTTGGCTTCCTGCAGCGCACTTAGGATCTCGAAGTAAGCTTTAGGGATAACGTACTTGTATTCAAACCAGAAATCGAAGAAATCACCCACGATAAAGAGGGTACCACCCTCGTCGGCCACATGATATATGAAATTGATCAGATTCTCACGTTTGTTCGATTCTGACTCTGCTAACGCCAGTCTAAGATGTACGTCTGAGATAAAAAAGAGAGGGAGATCCATCGTCTGAAAACTTACCGATAGTGATCCCATCACGCAAACAAAAATGTCCTCTCAAGAAGCTCTAAGATGTTTAACTTTCTTGTAAAGGAAAAGTCAGAAAAGAGTGTCCCAGTTGTTTTAACGGGGAATCTTATTTAATTTATCAGGTGAATAACGGAAATGAACTCTGAGTGGAACCAATTTTTCCACACTACATAACAGAGATATGAGACGACTTCTACAACTTACAGTAATTTCCTTTCTTTTGGTGTCTCACACACCGCTAGTTGGGCAGAGCTTCGGGAAAAATAAAGTCCAATACAGGACATTTGACTGGTCATACATTCAGTCTGCTCACTTCGACATCTATTTCTACAATGGGAATCTATTCTTAGCTGAATTTACCTCCGATGTTGTTGAAAAAGCCTATGAGCAGATCAGCCGCCATCTCAATTGGGACCTGAAGAAGCGAATCTCCATAATTGTATATGGTTCCCACAACGATTTTCAGCAGACAAACGTCACATATGAGTACATGCCCGAAGGAGTAGGTGGTGTTACTGAGCTCTTTAAGAATCGAATAGTAATTCCTTTTGAGGGATCATACGAGCAGTTTCGTCATGTTATTCACCACGAGTTAGTACACGGCTTCATCAACGACTTGATTTATGGTGGCTCAGCTCAAAGTCTGATTGCCAACAGGATCCAGATACGCATACCTTTATGGATGAACGAAGGTCTCGCAGAATATCTCTCTATGAAGTGGGATACTCAAGCTGATATGATCATGAGAGATGTGGCTGTTAATGACAGAATTCCCGATATCCGTGAACTGGAATATTATATGGTTTACAAGGGTGGTCAATCTGTCTGGAAATTCATAGCAGATACTTACGGTTGGCAAAAGATCGGAGAGATTTGGGGACATGCTAAGCAGAAACAGAATGTGGAAGAAGCGTTTGAGCATTCCGTTGGTCTAGACTACGAAGATCTTTCGGAACGGTGGCAAAAGTACCTCAAGAAGGAATACTGGCCGGACTTTGCCGGTAGAGAATATCTGGAAGACTATGCGCATCGTCTAACTGACCACGAAGAGCTGCAGAATTATTTTAATGTATCTCCTGCAATCTCTCCTGATGGCGGCAGGATTGCGATCCTGACTAATCGGAGCGGTTACGCAGATGTCTATTTGATCTCATCAGAAAACGGTGATGTATTGAAGAAGTTGGTAAAGGGTAACAGGACACCGGACTTCGAGGAATTGAAATGGCTGCAACCAGGTTTATCCTGGTCACCGGATGGAAAGAAAATCGTGCTGGCAGCAAAGTCGGGTGATTCTGATGCCCTATTCATCATTGATGTTGATTCGGGCCAAGAGCAGAAGCTAACGTTTGATTTAGAAGGGATTTTCACTGCAGCTTGGAATCCGGATGGTGAGAGGATTGCTTTTGTAGGTAACAAGGAAAATGCCAGCGATATATATTTATATAACCTAAAAGATAAATCTCTCGTGAACCTTACGAACGACATTTTTTCCGATAGTGAACCGGCTTGGAGTCCAGATGGTACAAAGTTAGCGTTTGTTTCAGATAGAGCTTTTCTTTATGAACCTGAAGAATTCAATATGATCAATCACGATTATACTCAGACTGACCTTTTTCTCTACGAATTAGAAAGTAGCAAAATAACACGGTTAACCAAAACACCTGAAAGTGAGAATTATCCGGCTTGGTCACATACCACCAACACGCTGGCATATACTTCTGACCGGAACGGTGTTTGGAACCTCTACCTTCATGACCTCGATAGGGGAAGCTCGCGAGCCATTAGCAACGTTTTGACTGGGATTTTCCAACTTAGTTGGTCAACCGATGATCAGAATCTAATCTTTTCCGGATATTCAGATATCGGTTGGGATATCTATTCTCTTACCAATCCGTTAGATTTGGAAGAAGTTGATGTCAAGGCATCGAACTTTGTTCTAAAGGGTGAGGAATTGGAGGAAAAAGAGATTAAGCCGGCAGACAAACTTGAAAAGCGTAAACGCAGAGTACTGGATGTGTCCGACTTTTCACGCTGGATTTTTGCATCAGAATATTCCCACTACAATGATGAAGTGGATACAACATCAGGATTAGGAGAAGAATCATTAGCTCTCAGTGAATATACTGAAGAGGACGGCGATTATCGGATTCGTCCCTACAAGACACGTTTTAGTCTTGATCTGGTAAATGGTCAAGCGAGTTTCAGTAATGTCTTTGGGTATATGGGAACAACACTGTTTGCATTCAGTGATATTTTAGGTGATCACCGCATTTTCCTCGGGACGGAGATGGTTATTAGTCCAGAAAACAGCGATT
>CAZHRR010000099.1:3541-9460 GCA_964534955.1 uncultured bacterium | reverse complement strand
AATTGCTGAAGTGCTGAGAGAGTTTTTTCAACCTGACCCCGACCTCATCCTTCGGCACGGGGCAGGCACGACCAGGGCGACCTGTCAGGTTTTCCACAACCTTATTTTCATCTCTGATCCTTATAAGAAAGTGAAAATGATTAGGTAGAAGAGTATAAGCATAGGTCTCTACTACTGGTGATAAAAAGCGTTCATATTTTTCTAAAAATATCTGATAGTCACGGTTGGTGATGAAGATGTCTCGATGTCCTACCCCATGGTTGAAGAGATGGTAAATTCCGGCATATCTAAGTGGTGCTAATGTATCAGTCATTTTCTATCATACCATTCTTAACCGTCCTAACCTGACAGGTCGCCTTGGACCTGTCAGGTTGCAGGACGGTTTTAAAAAGAATTCTCTTAAAAGGCAGATCAAATAGTTTACCTTTCTTGCCGTGGAGCCCGCTGAATGATCTTGAGTAGCTGTTAAAGAAGTTGCTGAAGTGCTGGGAGAGATTTTTCAACCTGACAGGTCCAAGGCGACCTGTCAGGTTTTCTTTGACCTTATTTTCATCTCTGATCCTTATAAGAAAGTGAAAATGATTAGGCAGGACGGTTTTAATAAGAATTCTAAAATGCAGATCAAATAGTTTACCCTTCTTGACGTGGACTCCATTGAATGATTTTGAGTAGCTGTTGAAAAATATGCTGAAGTGCTGGGAGAGATTTTTCAACCTGACCCCGACCTCATCCTTCGGCACGGGGCAGGCACGACCAGGGCGACCTGTCAGGTTTTCTTTGACCTTATTTTCATCTCTGATCCTTATAAGAAAGTGAAAATGATTAGGCAGGACGGTTTTAATAAGAATTCTAAAATGCAGATCAAATAGTTTACCCTTCTTGACGTGGACTCCATTGAATGATTTAGAGTAGCTGTTGGAAAAATTTCTGAAGTGCTGGGAGAGTTTTTTCAACCAGGCTCCGACCTCATCCTTCGGTACGGGGCAGGCGCGACCAGGGCGACCTGTCAGGTTTTCCATACGCCGGAAAGCAGTTTTATCTGCTGCTACGTTGGGATGAACGGTCTGCTGAGCAGAGACAGCGGTGATTAAAAGCAAAATGAGGAGCGCTCTATTCATCGCTTATTTCCAGAATGTTTTCGTCTTGAATAAGTGCGTTGAAGTAGCGGCGAATCATCTCTTGATAGTCCCTGGAGTAGCCTGCCTTGAGAGCTTCGTTCAACGCTTCGATAGCGAGGCTGCGCCGTTGCCCTAAATCAGCTGGAAGCCCGGCGGGGCCATCGGTGATATAATTGGTAGCTGTTCGTGATTTCCGTTTTTCGGAAAGGTCACGCTGCCGGAGTGATTTCTGAGCGTTAAGCATTCGCGACACGATGCGTTCTTGTCGTTCAACTGTGTTGCGATCCACCCGCTTACGCTGAAAATCCTTCAGTACTTCTTCCATCTCATTGGCGATGCCCTGGAGTTCTCCTGACTGGCGTGAACCCCTTGTTTCCTGGATTAGTTCTTGCAGTGATTTCCTCAATTGTCCTTGTTGTTGTGCCAGCCGCCGCATCATCTCCTGTTGAGCAGAGGCTGTCATCTGTCCCAAAAGCATCTGGAGCGTCTGATTGTTTATGCTTTGCTGCTGACCGGTCATCTGCTGCATTCGTTCCAGGAATTGCTGCATACCGGACGCCATTCCTGACTGCTGCATTTCCTCCATGGCGGAAATAGTGGCCAGGGCGGCTTCGTTTAAGGCAGCTACAATTTCTGACTGCTTGTTGGCGGCTTTTGGAGCGTTACGTTCTTCCATTTGACGGAGTGATTCGCTCATACCCGCTACTGCCCGGCCAACGGCCTTGCCCATCTCCGGTGTGACTGCGAATGTCTCATGGGACAGCTCCATCATATCCCCAATGAGCTGAGACATCTTATCCTTCACCAATTGCTGCTTGCCTCCCATCTCTCTCAACCGGGGACTGTTTCGCGGGAGGTCAGCCGTTTCTCCCTGCAGTCGCTCCTGTTCCTTCGAGATGCTCAGTGTCTTGCGAAGAATATCGCGGAATTTTTTTGTCATTTCACCCACTGATTGCTGCTGGAAACCCATCTGGATGCTTTGCATCATCTGGCTCATCTGCTGGAGGTTTTCACCTGCGCTCTTGGCAGAAGGTGAAGCTTGGCTCATATCAGACTGCTTCAACTGTTGGGTGGCATATTCCAGCAGGTCGGAGGTTTCTTGTGCCAGATCAGACTCAGCCATCTCTTTCAACTCCTCCGAGGGTGTTTGAGCGTACTGTTCAATGCTTTCGGCAGCATCTGCCATTAACTCCAGCAGATTCTGGTACTCCTGCTGGTTCCTTAACTCATCTTCGGCCAGGCGAGCGGCGTTATCATCGGAAGTCTCAGTTTCCAGTTGAGAGGCGAGTTCCTCCTGATCTTCAGCCAGCTGTTCCAACCGTCGGACGAGCTCGTCCATCTTTTGCTCAGCCTGAATCCGTTCGAAAATATCAATGAAGCGGTCCAGTTGAGACTCCAGCTCCTCTACGCTCAGAGAAAAATCTTCCAAAGCTGCCTGCAAGTCCTCCGGGGAAACCTCCTCCAGCGCTGACTGCATCCGTTCCATTGCAGCCATAAGCTCAGGTGTCAAGAGATCCTGGAGAAGCTCGTTCAGCGTCTGGAATTTCTCCAGGAGTTCCGGTGAGAACAGACCGTGCTTTTCTGCTTCCTGAGCGATAGTGTCCATCTGTTCCCGCAGGGATTCGATCTGCTCCAGCTTTTCCTTCACTTCTTCCAGAGACTCCTCAAGCAGCTGATGTTTTTCCCACTCAAGCTTTTCGTCCTTCAGAAGTTCCAGCTGCATATCTTCCAGCGATTCAGTTATTTCTTCAAGGTCTTTTACCATGTCCTCTGCGGCAGATTGCACTTCTCCCTCTTGCTCCTCAGTTCTTGCGAAAAGGTCGGCAAGAGAGGGGAACTTAGCAGAGAATGTTGCTGAAACTGCCTTCTTCGGTCCGGAGATGATATCGTTATCATACACCTCAAAGTGGAACTGGAGCTCGTCATCGGGCATAAGGTCCAGCTCACTCACTTCCCACAGGTAATGGATGTCTTGTGCAGTAGCTGTCCGGGAATAGTTTTCCAATACGTGGATACTCACCGATTCTTCCCGCTGGAGGTAATCCGGGTGCTTGACCTCGTGGACAATCTGCAGAGCGCTGAAACCGAAGTCATCCTCGATATGGAGTTTGACAGGGATGGTAAAGTCACTACCCAGCTCGGTCACTTCCGGCGGACTCATCACCTGCAATTGAGGAGGGAGATCATCCAGCACCACAAGGTGGTATTCTATGGGATCAAGATTTCCTATTCCCCGGGAATCGTAAACGTGTGTCGTCAGGAGGGCGTCACTAAGCATGATGGCACTTCCTTTTGCTCGCCTGCCATTCACTTCCAGGGAGATTTTTTTGCGGTTTTCCAGTGTACTACTGCTGCCGATGCTCAGATGTCCTTCCTTCAGGTTTTTGTCGGTTTTAAGAGAGATGCGCAGTTCCGAACCTTTGATCCCCCGAATTTCAGCCACATTTCCCTTCTGTTTACTTGGTGAAAGTCGTGTGTAGGAAGGAGGCACCACGGTAGCAGTAAACTGCTCGATAGTCGGGCGGTCTGTTACATCAATCGTGTAAACCGGAGACGAGATTTCATCCCACGGTTCCCAGAAACGAGTGGAGGTTGTAAAAACCCTGTAGCGATAGTTCTGGAGCACACTTTTTAGTTCATAGCTGTAACGGCCCGGTTCCATTCCCTCCAGAATCAGCACGGCTTTTCCTTTATCGTCTGTGAGTTCCAGTCTGACAGAAGAGGGGAGATGATTTCCTTCGGCAGTGAATTGCAGGACCGTTTCATCGCCGCCCATGAGAGAAAGATCACCTGTAATGCTTTCCAATTTGTACGGGTGAGGAACCGGGAAGTCCGTCCGGGGATGAATCCACCTTTGAGCGGCATCAGTAAATGAGGAATAAAAGAAGAGTGTCAGTAAAATTCCAGCAGCGATGGAACTGAATGCTGAAATCTTCAGATTCTTTTTTTGCTTTGAGGAAAAAACATCAGATGGTGAGAGTAGTCTTAATGTACTGGCAGTCTTGGCAACAAATTCTTCGGCGAGTTCCTGAGAAGTTTCATAGCTGCTGATATCGTCAGTCTCCAATTGGAGGGCGTTAATGATTTCGTCACCCTTCGGCAGTGCCGCCTGGCCAGTTTCCCGGGCGATAGTTTCCAGCCGGTAGCGGTTCACACTGTTCTGCCGAATGAAGAATCCCAGTCCCGCGGCCATTACTGCAGTTCCCGCCAGCAGCACCAGTCCCGATTGCCAGACTCCATAGCGAACAGCAGGTGGTAGCCAGAAGACGGCTTCCAATGCCAGGAGGAATGTGATTACAAAGATACCTGTTGTGAGGGTAATCCATCCGAGAGTGAGGAGGTCGGTAAAAATTTTGCGGCGGCGGAAGGGGATGAGGTAAGTAGCAATTTGGTTCATGTCATTGGGTAAGTGCATAGAAGAAAATGTTGATCCCCATTCTCAAAGCAGCTTGGTGTTTCTCCTCCGGATCATCGTGTACTTCCGGGTCTTCCCAGCCGTCGCCCAGATCGCTTTCGTAGGAGTAGAAGACAGTCATTCGCTCGCCCTCGAAAAGAGCCAGTCCCTGGGCCGGCTTGCCGTCATGCTCGTGAATTTTCGGGAGTCCGTCATCGAAGCTGTAGTAGCTATGAAATATGGGGTGATCATGAGGCAGTTCTACCCACTCCTTGTTGGGGAAGACGCGCTTCATCTCCCGGCGGAACGATTCGTCCATACCATAGTTGTCATCTGCGTGCAGGAATCCGCCGCCCATGAGAAACGTTCGCAAGTTGGACACTTCCTTATCGGAGAAGCGGATATTGCCGTGTCCGGTGATGTAGAGGTACGGGTAGCCGAAGATTTCTTCATCCTTGAGGGAGTAACGGGCTTCAGTGGCGTCTACCTTGATGTTGGTGTTCTTCTTGATGAATGCAAGCAGGTTGGGGAGTGAACTGGGATCGCTATACCAGTCCCCGCCGCCAGAATACTTGACACGGCAGATAGTAAATGCTCCTTCTTCTTGTACGGCGGCAATTGCTGCGACCGAAAAGGTAAGAAGACCAGTGATGAGGAATGTGGTTTTGTTGATTGTCTTCATAGCACTCTTGATATTGTGTTGAAAAGTTACGAAAGCGATTTGTTCCATTGGTTAGAAAAAGAGACAGCATGTAGATTACCTGATAGAGCATGAACGGTGGCAGTCGTTCGCATGATTTACCCATGGGATTGCAGGTAAGCAAACGTAATAGAATCCGGCCTAGTTCTATTTTAAAATGACCTTTGCAGGATATTTGTGATAGGATAATTCAATATTGTAATGCTAGTGGTACAAAATTGTCCGGAGGATCAAAAGGAAAATCATATTTTTTAGAGAAAGTATTTAAATAAAAAATAGGAACCATCATTCCGACTAATATACGCATTATCGTAAAATAGTCACGACCATAATACGATGATTCGTAAAATAGTCTTGTTTTATTTCTTCATTTTATTTAAACTGGCCGCACTATGGAACGCTCCTATTTATCTGTAATTGAAGAGCATTTGGGCCAACATAGGCAAATGGTTTTTGTCGTTGGGCCACGGCAGGTGGGGAAAACCACGCTATGTACAAGTTTATTTCAAGAGCATCATTATTTTGACTGGGATAACCAGGACCATCGGGCACTGATCATAGCTGGACCTAACCGGATTACCAGTGAGATGGGACTCGATCGTCTTTCCGAAAAATCCACAATTGTTGTCTTTGATGAAATTCATAAATATTCAAAATGGAAAGATTTCCTTAAGCGGGAATTCTTACGATATCGGACTTCAATCACT
>CAZHRR010000099.1:0-3531 GCA_964534955.1 uncultured bacterium | reverse complement strand
CCTTAAGGGTCTATTTGATGTATATAGTCCTCGTTTAAAAATCATTGTGACGGGAAGTTCACGGCTGGACATTTATCAACGGGGAGGTGATAGTCTAATGGGACGTTATTTCATATATCGCCTGCATCCTCTGTCAGTTCGTGAGATAGTACAACCATTTCTTAAGGATTGTGAAATTCAACAACCACAACCGGTAATTCCGGAAGCGTTTCATACTCTCTTTATGTACGGTGGCTTTCCTGAACCATTTAATAAAAATAACATGCGCTTTTACAACCGATGGAAACGTTTGCGTCAGCAATTGTTATTCAGGGAAGATTTACGTGATGTAACCCGCGTTCAAGAAATCCCACAAGTCGAATTACTTGCTGATATCCTTAAATATCAAGCAGGTCAATTGATTAATTACTCAACACTGGCAAAAAAAGTAAGAGTGTCTGTTGACACAATCCGACGCTGGGTTAAAATCCTCGAATCAATGTACTATTCATTCACAATTCATCCATGGACAACCAACGTGCCGCGATCACTCCTGAAACAACCCAAAATTTACCTTTGGGACTGGTCAACAATTGTTGATCAGGGTAAAAAAGTAGAGAACTTTATCGCTTCCCATTTACTGAAAGCAGTGAATTGGTGGAACGATAATGGATTTGGAGAATATGGCTTGTACTTCCTGCGAGATAAAGAACAAAGGGAAGTTGATTTTGTTGTAATCCGTAACCAGAAGCCTTGGTTTTTAGTAGAGGTTAAGTCAACCCAGTCCACATCAATTGATAAAAATCTACTTTATTTTAATACAAAAACAGGTGCCTATCATGCATTCCAAGTGTCTTTTGAAATGAGTTATATTGACACAGATTGTTTCACGATCAATCGCCCGGTAATTGTCCCCGTTACTACTTTATTATCCCAGTTAGTTTGAACTTTACACATCCTTCAAGACAAAAAAGGTAGATAACAGACCAGTACTGTCTAAAAAAGTTCTAAAACAAGTGGACTTTTCCTATAGTACACTAAGTCCATCCGAAGGGCGGATACGGTTTTAGGCAGATACTACACTAATCCTCTATACAATTTCTCAAGATGACGAAGGGAATGAAATATGATAGTTTTCTGAGCACACAATCCAAAGCCTGCCCAACCTATGGCAGGCGGGTAAATTGTACTTATCCCGTCATTTATGGCGGGGATATTGACATCGGCACAAAAGAGGGATTTATCCCAATAATAACAAGACATCATCGAGGATATATTCGACATCTTAGGCTACCTGCCCAAAAGATAGCAGGCAGGTCCTCATTCTTCAGGAGGCGGGAAGCCCATTATTTTAGTATTACCATACTCCGCCATAAATGGCGGAGTAATTGTCTGGTGTAAAACAATCGTTTTGAACAGACCTGATAACAGCCAGGAATTGATTGAGACACTACGCTGAATTCTCTTGAATAATTGATTAGACTCAGCCAATTTTCAAATCCGATGACTTCCTCACCATTTACATCTCGTCCGTTTGGCAAGCTGATTTACCTGCTGATTTTCTCGGTGATATTAACCACTACCTTTGCGGGAGAGGTTGAAAAGAAGAAGAAATCACCTTTAAAATTCTTCAGCTCATTTATATCCTCGGTAAGGAACGGGGATAACCGCTTATTTGAAGCAATCGTTCGGCCTATGGAATTTCGTCATCCTATCGTCAGTATCCCTGCTGAAGGTCGCTACGGCATCGGCTTCTACGGCTGGAAGAGTTACAACCCATATAATTTCGATCCGAATCTCATCACTTACGCAGATACTACCGAGGATATCTTCCAGAATATTGCTCTATCCGGCCGGCTCGGTTCTAATATGGAATTTGATGCCGTACAGACCAACCTCTCGTACCTCTTTTTCAAGAAGAGCTATCTCGATGTTTTTGCAGGGGTGGGAGTACGCCGGGCTGCTATTTTCAATATTCCGTCAGTCGAATTTTCGGAAAGCATGGTTCTGAGCGGTCCGCCGAATGTGCCCGGATCATGGGGAGCTGATAAGATATTTACACCCACTTTCCTGGAAGGCAACCTCTCCACAACTTTGATCATGCAATGGCATCCTAAATGGTTCGTCCAGTTCCGGTACGGCTACGGTTTAGGGAAGGTGCAGTTTTACCGGAAAGATAGTTTAGACCCTACCCCTTCAGGAACTGGGGCAACATCCATGTATGGAATCGGCATCAAGTTCATCCGTGAGTCGGATACCGCTGCCCGCTATGCCTGGGGATTTGAACTGCGACACTATTATGCCAAAGTGGATAATATTAGTGATCCGCAGGAAGTTACACCCATCACCGGAATGCAGCTTCCGCAAGTCGGGATTTACTTCAGTTTCGGCGCTTTCTACGGCGGCGGCAAGACCATCGGGGATGAGGCGAAGGAGTACTATCTGGATGCAGATTACGTAACTGCCAAACGGAAGTTTAACAAGTTCATCAATCAGCATCCCTCGCATGCCCGTGTACGCAGGGCACACAAGCTCATCGAAATATGCAATCTTCGTATCCCGGAGCAGCTTTACTCAGAAGGGAAGAGGCTGGAAGCCAGGGATAAGCTGGCGCTGGCGCTGGAGAAATACATGGAAGCGGAGCGGACGGCAGTGGAGCCACTGAAGAAAAAGCTCCAGATAAAGATTGAAACTATTGCAGGATTCTATATTGAAATCGCTGATAGTCTTTTCCTCTTGGGACGGGACGACGATGCCCTCAGTTATGGACGACGGGCTGCAACTATCTCCCTGCGTGGGAAGGAATTCCTCCGGAAGCTGGAAGCAAGAATTATCATCCGGCAGGGGAAGGATCTTACCTCCCGGGGAGTCTATCCTCGGGCACTGGAAAAGTACTCCAAAGCCCTTACCATGGCTCCTGAATTACGGAATGAGATCCGAGGGCTTGAACTGAGGACGGCTGTAGGCATGCTGGAGGACGTGAATCAAGCTCAGGATGAAGCTGGTCTAAGGCTCGCTGTCCTCTCCCTCTACCGAGCGCAGGAGATTTTAGGGAAGAAGGACGAGGAGCTTGAAAACATTCGCTCGCAGCTTGAAGCCCAGCTCCTCAGTTTAGATAGACTGAGAGTGGATCAATTAAAGGAGTCTTACGCCAATGAAGCTAGAGTTCAGCTCGCCATGCGCCGGATGCCGAAAGTGGAGATCGGAATGCTGGTATCAGAGGTGAGTGACATTCTGGGTGAGCCGGAGGAGATCATTGAAAAAGTAGATGAGAAAGGACTGAACTATCAGCTTTGGATCTACCGCTTCCCGGAACGGGGGGAGGCGTATTTTTCCTTCGAAGATTATGTGTTGTTTAAGATAGAAGAAAAATAACTGGGGTTAGTAGTTCTGTGGAGTGAGGATTAGAGTGCTCTCAAAATTCACTTGAGAAATACGGCTCTTTTTGTTGAAACAGGATTACCATCAACAACAATCTGATAATAATATTGTCCAGAACTTAATCCATTTGGATCCCAACTTATTGAATATGTACCTGGAGTTTTGAATAAG
>CAZHRR010000098.1:8083-9575 GCA_964534955.1 uncultured bacterium | reverse complement strand
TTGGCACTGTCCGTTGTTCCTGTCTGCTTCAGGCGCTTGTTGACACAATATCAAGACTGTAATGGTTCTTATTTATTACAGCTCGATATATGTGAACCGGTGTTAGATAGTGATCAATCCAATTAATGATCAAATCCTCATCCTCTCTTCGAATATTTACTCCGAGAATCACGCCCGTGAGTAAAGGCGTTTCAAATATGTGGATTCCACTACCACCTTCTTCCTTGGTTTTCAGTACTCTTCTTTCGTGTTCATAGTCCCAATGGCTTGATTTAACTGCGATTGCTTTTAGGAATTGGTCGTCCTTTTCGAATAGCATTGGATCGACAACTGGGATATCTTCTTGATAGTGTACCTTTAAAGCTTCCCCAAAAAACGTT
This sequence comes from uncultured bacterium, assembly GCA_964534955.1. Taxonomy (GTDB): domain Bacteria; phylum Fidelibacterota; class Marinisomatia; order Marinisomatales; family UBA2128; genus UBA2128. Next base: position 9,195 of record CAZHRR010000098.1, on the reverse strand, counting down.
TCCTCAATCTGGGAATCAAATTCAAGACATATTCCAGTGTGTGCGTTGGCATAATGCGACCACATTAGAATATCATTGTTAATCTCCGAAAGACTGTAGATGCCATAGGGTTTGATTGTTTGAATGTAAATTTCTTCAAGATTTTCACGCTCAAACGCATCAGTCCTACTCAGACCTTCTTGGATTCGAAATAGATGTTCTTGCGGACTTGCATCAGGGAATCGACTCTGAACCACACTACTAAGGAATTTAATCCTCACATTAGTATCAGAACTTGCTCTTAATATTGGCCTACAATCGAAGGGATCATTAAATTGAGTGGGGTTTGCTAAGTAAATTTCCTGATGCGAGAATACCCGTTCTAATCCTCGATCTTGGAACGACCGATATTTATAGAGATAGGTAACCTTATACGGTTGGGCAATTTGTATTATTTCTTCTGGCGTAAGTGTCATTTGAATATTTATGTCTAACTATAAGTATACCGAGTACCTCATAATATTTATAGACGTATTAGATAGTAATAAAATCCTGATTCATTGTCAAATATAAACAATCTACCCAAATTCCGACATTGATCTGTATATCTTCCACCGAAGACCCGCCTAAAAATAAGTTAGGCAGGAAATGAAAAAATTTAACTCACCCTCGGTCCCTCTCTTATAAAGAGAGGGATGCATAAACTGTTGTTATTTGGGTGGTTTCCCCCTCTTCTTCATAAGAGAGGGGGTGTCCGCCAGTAGGCGGACGGGGGTGAGTTCAAAAAGATTGGATTTGCTACTCAAAACATTTTTGTTACATCAATGAAAATATTTCACTCATCAAATGAATTAAGTTAATCAGTCTAATTGCTAGAGTTACAGTCTGTTTTGTTGTTAAGACGCTTCCAATATCGGAATTAGGGAATCTATGTGTCAAATCCCCTTTACAAAGTTTTCAGAAGTGTCTACAACTGACGTCAGGACTCGCTACGTTTGTCCGGCTATTGCCCGCAGAACTTTCTCAGGCGTTATAGGCAGTTCCTTGATCCTGACTCCAATGGCATCATGAACGGCGTTGGCGATGGCTCCGATGACCGGCAGTGTGGCTCCTTCGCCTACTTCCTTTGCTCC
>CAZHRR010000098.1:0-7983 GCA_964534955.1 uncultured bacterium | reverse complement strand
GATGTACCTACAGTAGCCCCTTTGAAATCTCCGCCTAATCCCTCCGGCGGTGAGTAGTGCCCCCGCCCGATGAGAGGTCCATACTCAGAGAAGCAGTTGGCGGCAACCTCATGCCAAGGGAGACTTTCTTTCTTACCTTTTACATCAGATACCAGATTGTTTCCTATTTCGATACGTTCTTCAGGTAAATCCATCATTTTGGATGCAATGGCAATCATCTGCTTGCGAATGTCTTCACCGGCCATCTTGCAGGCGTTGCCTCCCATGAGCGTCACTCTGGACGAATAGGATCCGAGTCCCAAAGGAGTGGAGTCAGTATCAGCATACACTACTTTGAGCCTGTCGTAAGTGATACCCAGCGCTTCAGCAGCTATCTGGGAGAGGACGGTTGCCGACCCCTGACCGATGTCTGTCTCGCCAGTGTAGAGGATGGCGGTGTGCCCGTCTTCGCTTACCTTAATTGTAGCATTGGAATGGGGGAATTTCGAACGGTAGATGGGGTAGCCGGCGCCGCTGACAAAACCGCCGCAGCCTATTCCGATTCCCTTTCCGAAGGGGAGCTTACCCTTCTTCTCGTCCCAGCCGCTCTTGCTCCGAACTTCTTTCAGACATGCTTTCAATTCGCACGAGCCGACGTCCAGATCGTTCACCGTTCGTGTGTTGGGTTCCATAGCATTTTTCAATCGTACATCAATGGGATCGAGCCCGAGCTTGAGGGCCATATCGGTCAGGAGGCTCTCGAAGGCAAAGCGAGGATGTGGACAGCCGTGGCCTCTCATGGCGCCGCAAGCCGGGAGGTTGGTATTCACACGGTAGCCGTCATATTTGTAGTTCGGCAGCTTGTACAGTGTAGGGACCATAGCGCCGGAATAATATGCTGCCACAACTCCGAAGGAGCTATAGGCGCCCCCTTCCAGAATCGACATCTGCTGTACGGCTGTGATGGAGCCGTCTTTCTTCATTCCCATCTTCAGTTCCAGCGTGTGCTTGTGACGCCCTCTATTGTGATGGAACATCTCGGAGCGATTGTACCGCATTTTTACCGGCCTGCCTGTCTCCTTGGCAAGCAGGGAAGAGAGAATTTCCAGTGGATTTGTCTCAGCCTTTCCGCCGAAACCGCCGCCGCAATGTGTACCGATAACCCTGATATCTCCCTGCGGAATCTCCAGCAGGCGGGCAAGTTGATGGCGCACGTAGTGAACTACTTGAGTTGAAGTGTGAAGCGTCAGCCTGCCTTCCTTATTCCATTCTGCTACAGCACAATGAGGCTCCATGGGGCTCTGATAAGTCCGGTTTCCTTTGAAGGAATCCGACAGGACGAGGTCGGCGTCCTCGAAACCTTTCTCTACATCTCCAAAGTGCCAGTCAACGCGAGTGTTGATGTTGTTCTTGTAGCGGTCGAGAATTATTGGGGCTCCCTCTTTCATCGCTTCCATGGGGTCGAATACAGCGGGGAGTTCCTCGTACTGGACTTCAATGGCGGACAGCGCCCTCTCACACGCAGCTTCGTCAACAGCTGCTACTGCCGCTACCTTGTCACCTATATGACATACTTTTTCCTTGGCAAGAACATGTTCATCGTATCGTGCCGGACTGACGCCGTACATTGTGTCTGTCACGTCCTTTCCTGTCAGGATGGCTTTTACTCCGGGAATAGCTGCTGCCTTTTCGGTATTAATGCTGACTATCTTTGCGTGAGGGAAGGGGCTGGTAAGTATTTTACCATATAGCATATTAGGCAGGCTGATGTCATCCGTATATTTTGCTCGGCCTGTGACCTTCTCCCAGGCATCTTTTCGCGGCAGGCGGTGTCCCACAGCTATATGTCCGTTTTCAGATTCGTCGAGCTCGGTTGCGACTGGTTCCACATAATTTTGCCAATGCTGGATGGCTTCCACAATTTTAGTGTATCCTGTGCAGCGGCACAGTGTGCCTCCAAGCGCCTCGCGAATCTCATCTTCTGCAGGATTGGATTTTTGGTCAATGAGTGCTTTTGCGGTAAGTACCATGGCGGGAGTGCAGAAGCCACACTGAATTGCACCTTCCTTTACAAACGCTTTCTGCAGAGGATGGAGTTCGCCGTTCTTCGAAACACCTTCGATGGTTGTGATGTTGCGGCCCTCGGCTTCCAGTGCTATCAGGAGACAGGAGTTTACCGGCTCGTCATCTACCAAAACCGTACATCCGCCGCAGTCACCCACACCGCACCCAATTTTCGTCCCAGTCAAGCCTAACTCATCACGAAGTACTTCAGCCAGTGTAGTAGAAGCAGCGACTGAAACGGTGTGACTATCTCCATTAACCGTGAGGTTTACAAAATAACTCTTTACCATATTTATTTTTTCCTTTTACCGCTATTCATCAATCTTAATTGCCGCTTTCGTTAGAGCCCGCTTTACAAGAACATTAACCAGCTTTCGCCTGTAATCATCAGTTCCGCGGACATCAGTGATGGGTCTCGCTTCATCCTGAGCCAGTTTAGCAGCGTATGCGATAGCTTGTTCATTTACATCCTTCCCAGGCAGTGATGCGGATGCCTTTTTCGCAATCAAAGGTGTAGGTGCTACCGCGCCTAATACAATCTTTGCATCCTGGCATGTACCGTTTTGAATATCAAGTAATGCAGCCGCACTGACTACAGCAAGGGAGTTTGAAGCGCGCCGCTGAAACTTCTCGAAGCAAACTGCTGCTGAAGGTGCTTTGACAGGAATGATGATTCGAGTAAGAATCTCATTTTCCTTCCGCTCTGTTTTTCTGTTGTGGATAAAGAACTCGCTCAAGAGCAGAGTCCGATTCCCGTCTTGAGACGACAGTTCGATGTGAGCACCAAGAGCAATCAGGATAACAGGAAAATCTCCGCAAGCTACTGCACTGCAGATGTTTCCGCCAACTGTTGCCCGAGCCCGCACCTGCGGGGAGGCGAAGGTTGGTATCATTTCGATAATCTCAGGGAAATAGCGCTGGATGATAGATGACCGTTCAAGTTCATTGGCAGTGCATGCAGCGCCTACTAAAATCTCTCCGACGCCCTCTTCAATCTGTCTCAATTCCGGCAGATCTTTAAGGGAGAGGGTATGCTGAGCATCTCTGATACCAGTGTCAATGTCTACCAGCAGATCCGTTCCGCCCGCCAGTACTTGCGCCTTCGGTAGATCTGTCATCATCTGCTGTAGTTCTTCAGTACTTTCAGGGCGATGATATTTAAAGTCTCTCATGCTTATTCCCCCAACGAAATATGATTAGACAGACGTGAGTCCCACGCTTTTCCCGCCATCTACGTGAAGTACCTGACCGGTAATGAATTCAGCTTCCTTTGATGCTAGGAAGGAAACGGCATTGGCGATGTCTTCCGGCTGACCGATCTTCTTACTTGGCTGGAGATTGATCAATCTTTCACGGACTTCTTTACTCAGCGATCGAGTGAGAGGTGTGTCGATTAGTCCAGGTGCCACTGCGTTCACGGTTACATTATATTTGGCAAGTTCGAGGGATAAAGTGCGGGTTAAACTGACGATACCCCCCTTGGAGGCGGAGTAGTTTGTTTGGCCAAAATTTCCTAACCATGACCGGGATGAGATATTCACGATTCTTCCGTAGTTCTGTTCTCTCATCACGGGAACCACTGCCCGGCACATGAGCCACGGCCCCTTTAGATTAACATTCAATACAAGGTCGTAGTCATCTTCAGGCATCTTCCAGATGACATTATCCCTGATGATGCCGGCATTGTTTACTAGTACGTCAATTCTGCCTCGTTTATCCTTAATTGCAGAGATGGCCTTCTCTACTTGATCGGAATCAGTGACGTCAGCGCAGATGGAATCGACAGATTTAGACGACAAGGATTGTAGAGCCTCATCAATGGCATTTTGATCAATATCAATAATCGTTACATGGGCGCCCTCAGCTAAGAATTGTTTCGTCATAGCCAAACCGAGCCCCTGACCTCCTCCGGTAACAATAGCTGTTTGGTTCTCGAATCTATTCATATCTCTTTACCTGTATTTCTCACTAGGGACCGTTGCGAGATGGTGGAGATGTTTGTCCACAGGATCCTTTGGACAAATACAAGGCTTGAGAAGAAAAATGCACGGAGACGTACTGTGAACTGTACGTTGAGTACATTTTTAGAGCAGAACGAAGTAGTTGTGAGTATATCCGCCATCGTAGTAGGTTTCTGGTGAGAAATGCGGGTTAACGTCCTTGGAAGACCGGTGGTTTGCCTCCAACTGACTTCATGCCAACCAGTGCATCATCGGTTCTGAATACTTCCTCTATGCACTCAAGCTCAGACAACGGGCCTTTGTGGACGTTAATTAATTTCTCAGCCAGTTGTAGACCTATGGGTGCTTTCCGCCGAATTTTTTTCACAATGCTTGACCATTCTTCAGAAAAATCGTTTTCCAGAAGCTCAGCCACTGTATGCTCATTAAAGAAGCTGTCAATCCGCCGCCATTTGTCCGAAAGCTCAACAGAAGACCTTTTAAGATCACCGGGATTTTTCATTGCTTCGTCCAACTCATCCCAAGATACTGCTATATCTATCAGACCTATTTCAGCCGCTGTGGCAGCGTCAATCATCTGTCCTGTGTAGATGAGGTATTTGGTCAGACCCTTTCCAATTCGATCGACAGTTCTTTGCGTGCCGCCCAGTCCTGGGTAGATGCCGATGCCGGTTTCGGGGAAGGCAAAGAGAGCTTTATTGAGAGCAATGATGACATCAGCCGTCAGCGCCAGCTCCAGTCCGCCGCCCAGAGCGAGACCATTGACAGCCGCCACTACTTTTTTGGGAGAGTCATCTATTCTCAGGAAAAGATTATGCCCCTCGGTTGTGAATCTGACGATTTCAGGAATCGTATTGTTCTGTATATGGTCAATGAAGAACTTGATATCAGCCCCGGCCACAAAAGCTTTCCCTCGGCCAGTAAGCAGGATGGTGTCAATCGAATCGTCGTTGTTCAGATCATCAAACGCTTCAGCTAACTGTGAAATAACCAGTGGATTCATAGCGTTCAAACCTTCCGGACGATTGATAGTGAGGGTTCCAACGTTACCGGATTTAGCAGTAGTGATGAAGTCCGGCTGCCACTCATTTGGAGAGAGTGATTCAGGTGCAGTTAAATTCCAGTCATCTGCCATAGTGCCGGCCAGTTTCTGGATTGTTTTTTCGTCGTATTTATGATAAAGCTCTATTGGACCTTTTCGCCATCTCAAACCAATTCGAGCTCCACGGTTGATGTCGCCTGCTGTGCAGACTTTTTCGTCAAGCAACTGACCGCAGACGAAAAATACAACACCCTGAAGCCGCTCCGAGATTTTCCGGGCCTGAGCATCATCTGCCTCTCCATGGCCGGCAATCTCCCAAGGCTTGTTCATATCTGCCTGTCGGGTGAGTGCCTCTGCTGGCTGGTAGAACTCCCCGTAGGCTTGCTCGAGCGTCTTTTGTGCGTGATAGGCGATGGGAATGCCGGTAGCATTCATGAGGGCAAAGGGACCCATTCCGCAGCCGAATGTTTGGCAGGCGACGGAATCTATGACTGCAAGCTCGGCGACACCTTCCTCGTACAACCTGACGGCTTCATTCAGCCATGGGACGAAAAAGCGATTGACCACGAATCCGTGGGCATCCTTACAAGTGATGGGATCCTTGCCGCACCGCTGCATGAACCGGAGGACTTCACTGAAGGTGTTCTCGTCAGTTTTGCTGCCTTTCACCACTTCAACCAGCCTGTTTTTGGCGGCGTGGTAGAAAAAGTGCAGCCCCAGGAATCTCTCCGGTAAACTAACGGATGAAGAAAGATCCGTCACAGAAAAAGAGGAAGTATTTGTAGCAAGAATTGTATCTGATGGAACAATAGAACTTATTTGTGCAAAGAGGTCCTCCTTGACTTTCCTGTCTTCGAAAACAGCCTCAACGATCAATTGGCATTTAGCAAGATCTTCCAAGTCGGTGGTAGTGGAGATTCTCTTCAGGATTCCCTTGACCTGTTCCTCGGTGAATATCTTTCTGTTGACGCCCTCGTCAAGAGTGGCTTTGATGTTGCCCAGACCCTTTTCCAAGAAACGATCCTCTGTATCAACCATCACCACTGTCATCCCTTCCTGAGCGAACTTCTGAGCCAGGGCTGATCCCATTGTCCCTGCGCCAATGATTCCAACTGTGTTTATGCGAGACATCAGCAATCCTCCCACTTGGGCTTACGTCGCTCCAGGAAAGATTCGATTCCTTCGTTGGCATCATGACTGGACATCAGTTTGTCAATATACAGCTTTTCCAGTTCCGGTAATTTTTTGCGGAGAATCTCGTTGAACTGAAGACGGGCTGCCCGGATTGCGTACTTCAGGGAGGAGGCACTCTTAGGCAGAATATATTCCTGTACCCAGGTATCAATGCCTTCCATCATCTCATCACGATTATCAAACAGTTTTGCAGCAAGTCCCATGGAGGCTGCTTCATCGGCAGTAATTGTTCTGCCGGTGAGAAGGAGGTCATCAGCTTTAGTCTGGCCGATCTTGAGTGGGAGAATCACAGATGCTGGCGGAGCGAATACTCCCAGATTGATTTCCGGCTGACCGAGTTTCGCAGTGCTGTCGAGGAAGAGGAAATTGCACATGAGAGCCAGCTCCATACCGCCGCCCAGGCATTGGCCAGAAACAAGAGCTGCCGTTGGAATGGCAAGGTCAGCCAGAGTGTAAAATAGAGAGTGAAACTGCTTGAGCATTCCCGGTGCCTTTTCTTTGGTGTGTTCCGGAACGCTGGCTCCAAAACTGAAATGATTGCCTGCACCAATGAACTGAATCATCTTCACTTGATTTTCAGTCTTTAGATTGTCTATTACCGCCTGCAGTTCCGCCATCATCTCTCCGTCCAGCACATTGGCCTTGGGAGCGTTCAAAGTAAGGCGGATGACCTGTCCGTCGAATTTTTCTTTAGCGATTATTTTACTCATACTTTCCTTTTTTTAACTTTGCGGAAGTTCTAATCTTCCGCAAAGTTGGTTTTTCGGTTGGTTTTTCCATTATTTATTTCTTATCAATTCTTTCGTGAATTCCATTACAGTATCAATTCCTTTTTCCAGGTCTTCTTGATTCTGTCGAACTTCATGATCGGGAATGACCCCGCTTTCAGTATTTTGACCACTGGGGCGGTACGATTTGGCAGATGAAACACTGGCTCGCAAATGAGTATTTGGCAAACTAAAAAAGTAATTCCCACCATAGTGATTGGCTGGCTGCCCGGTTTCTTCACCGATTAACGTAGCAAAATGATAATCTTTCATAACTGCCGCAAACATAACTGACATGGAATAGGAACCGTTATCAATGAGAACAAAGGTATTCCCATGAAATCGAAATGGTTTCTTCTTGAGTTTTTTCGGTTTTGTGTAGACAGTCAATAGGTCAACATCGTTGGAATCTGAAACGATGTCCACCCTTTCGATTCCTGTCGCACTGTACAGGAAGCTGAATGCTCTGATAGCAGATTTGATTGGCATCCAGCGGAGAAACCAGGGGAAGAGGTCTTTTTTTATCTGTTGACTTAATTTGAGATCTGCTTTGGACATTAATACCCACGGTTCAGTTCCCAAATAATCGATTAATGCTTCACCAAGTTCGTGGTCTCCTCCCCCATTCCTCCGAAGATCTATTATCAAATTGCTCAACCCTTCGTGGTGAATAGTGGTAAAGGTTGATTTGAGGAACTTCTTGAAAGCCTTCAAATCCTTCGATCTGGCGAATGAGTTTATATCGAGAATACCGGTTTTCTCATCAGGGATAGATTGAAATGTCCAGTACGCAGGTTTTTGTTTGGATTTCTCCTTGTTTTGAGACAATGAGTCATATTCTTCAGATGTAATACCTGATAGGGTTTTAGTAATATGTTCTCCATCTGCTGATGAAATATACTCCACCTTGAAACGATCCTCGAATCCATAGTGTGCCCATAGTAGTGGTTTGAACATGCGCTGTACGTAGCGATTC
>CAZHRR010000097.1:0-9577 GCA_964534955.1 uncultured bacterium | reverse complement strand
CATCAGCCTTATCATCATTAATATCAAATGATTGGAGTTTATGGACAGACACTAATTAGCAATATCTTTAGCACTCCTACAATCTCCTCACCAAATGCCCCATACACCCTGCTTTACAGTCGCTGGCTCCGAATCCCGGCACTGCTATAGTTGCCCCCTCTTGCTTAAGTAACCGCTGATTCTCCACACATTCTGCATCGGGGTCGGCAGAGACAATCTCAGCTCGGCTCAGCCTGACTACAGGATGCTGTAACAGATAATCAATGTGCCACTGCAATGGTTTATCTTTCCGACGGTGGCGTCGCAGCCGGGACTGGAGTCCCCGTTTCGCCCGGCCGGTGTAGATGTAATTTCCTGGTTCAAACTCCAATTCACCCAGAGCACCTACACGGATGCGGATGGGTTTCTCGATGGTGATGTATAGTTGGTAGGTGCCGGCAGGTTTGTTCAATCAAACTCACCCCCGTCCGCTATTGGCGGACACCCCCTCTCTTATCCACAGGATCCTGCGGATAAAGCAGAGGGGGATTGCGAAACCGTCACTGATCCTGGAACGGGTCGCCTGCCCGCCCTCCTTACGAGGGAGCAGGCGGGGTGACGGTGGAAATAGAGATTTCGGATTACGTGTGAAAAATCCTGCCATGTCATGGTGCAGATCTTATTAAGGTTTTTCAACTTCTCCGGTGCCTTCGTCAGTGACCCCTTCGGGGCTCAACGACGGATAAGTCAGGTGATGGTCAGTTCTTTTCTTCCCTCTCTTCATAAGAGAGGGATCGAGGGTGAGTTCATCTTTTCCTAACTAAGCGCTTGACTAAAGTCAGCAATAAGATCGTCAACGTCCTCGATGCCAACTGAGATTCGTACCAAGCTGTCAGTGATACCCACTGCTTCCCGCTCTTCAGGTGACATTCCGGAATGGGACGTGGCAGCAGGCCGGGTCACCAGCGTTTCGATGCCGCCCAGGCTGGGAGCCACCACCGGGAGCTCCACTGTTTCTACAAAATGTTTCGCTGCCTCCAATCCGCCCTTCATTTCAAAACTCAACATCCCGCTAAAGCCATCAAAGAGCTCCTTCGCCCTCTCATAGTCGGGATGGTCAGGCAGACCGGGATAGTTGACACCCTCCACAGCTGGGTGTTTCTGAAGGAACCGGGCTATCTTCAAGGCGCTATCGTTGTGGCGGGCCATGCGAAGAGCCAGCGTTTTCACTCCCCGATGGAGTAAGTAGCAGGCGTGGGGATCCAGCGTACCGCCTAAGTGGTTCAGCTTGTGGGTAATCTGCTCAATGTGCTCTGATGAGCCAGTGATCGCTCCCGCCACAATATCGGAGTGACCATTCAGATACTTAGTGCAGCTATGGCACGAAAGGTCAAAACCCCACTCCGGCGGACGGAAGTTCACCGGTGAAGCGAAAGTATTGTCAATGATAGAGATTAGGTTGTGCTTCTGGGCAAAAGCCGAAACTGCTTTCAGGTCCGCCACCTGCAGCAGCGGATTGGTCATAGTCTCAACGTAGATGACCTTGGTCTCAGGCCGCAGCTTCACCTCCCACGATGCCGGATCGTGACCATCAATGAAATCGTACTCCACGCCCCAGTTGTTGATATCGTGATTCACGAATGTATGCGTCCCGCCGTAGAGGGTATCCTGGATCAGCAAATGGTCGCCGGCAGAGAGAAATGTCATGAGCGAGGTGGTAATAGCAGCCATTCCGCTGGATGTGACCAGAGCCGCCTCGGCATTCTCCAAGGCAGCCAGCTTTTTGTGTAACGCCATGTGGTTCGGAGTATTGTTCAGCCGGATGTACTTAATGTCATGGTAGCTTTCTTCCTCAGCCGTTTCGTACATAGCTGTCTGGAAGATGGGAATGCTGACAGCTCCTCCTATCCGAGGTTCCGGCTCACCTTCGTGGATTAGTTTGGTATCAATACTCTTTTTCTCTTTCGTCATAGCTATGCCTTCTCCAACGCTTGTTCCAGATCAGCCACGATGTCTTCCGGATCTTCGATGCCTACCGATATCCGCACCATTCCGTCGGTCAGCCCCCGGGCGTGGCGTTCTTCCTCCGGCACATCCACGTGAGTCATAGTAGCGGGATGGGTGATCATAGTTTCTACGGCGCCCAGGCTCTCCGCTAATGAGCAAAGCTCCACGCTGTTCATCAATGCTTTCCCGGCAGGGATACCGCCCGTGAGCTCGAAAGAAATCATCCCGCTGAAGCCGGACATCTGCGCCTTGGCAATCTCGTGTTGAGGGTGAGATGGCAGACCAGGATATGTTACCTGAGCTACCTTGGGATGCGCTTCTAAAAACTCAGCCACGATCTGCCCGTTCTCGGTGTGCTTTGCCATCCGCAGGTGGAGCGTTTTTACCCCCAGCAGCGTCAGCCAGCAGTCAAAAGGACTCGGTACTGCTCCAATTGTCTTCTGTACATACTTCATCTCCTCGAAAATGTCTTCCCGGTTAGTGATAACAATCCCTCCGATGAGCTGGTTGTGCCCGCTGATATATTTGGTGGTACTGTGGACAACAAGGTCAGCTCCAAATTCCAAAGGTCGGAGAAAAACAGGTGTTGCAAAGGTGGAGTCCACTCCGTAGATCAGGTTATGTTCTTTGGCGATCTTCGCCATGGCTTCCATGTCGGTCACTTTCAGGAGTGGATTGGTAGGCGTCTCGACCCATAACATCTTCGTGTTGGATTTAATGGCGGCTTTCACTTCATCCGGCTCCGAAGAATTCACGTAGGTAAATTCCAATCCATAGCGAACGAGAATGTTATCAAAGTGCCGGGAAACACCGCCGTACACGTCGTCGGAACAGACTACATGATCGCCGGTGTTCAGGAGCTTCAGACAACTATCTACCGTCGCCATCCCGCTGGCAAAACAGACGCCGTACTTCCCGCCTTCGATGGCTGCCAAGTTCTCCTCTAACAGCTGCCGAGTAGGATTAGCAGAGCGTGTATAGTCAAATCCCAAATCCCGCCCCACTTCCGGCAAAACGTATGTCGCCGTCTGGTACAATGGTGGAACAATAGCCCCTGTCGTTGGATCGGGACTTATTCCCGCACGCACAACCTTAGTATCAAACTTCATTTTTCCTCCTAAGTTAATTTTTTGACCGCTGAGAAACTGAGACACAAAGAAGATTGTTGAAAAACCAATTCAATATCCTTTTTGTTCTTTTGCTAACAATCATTTTCTTTTCTTGGTGTCTTTTCCGCCCGCCTGACATCTTTCGGGCTGGCAGGACCCTGTGGGGTGCCTTATCCGCAGGATCCTGTGGAGTGGCCTTAATCCAAAAAACCTTGTTCCTTCATCCATTCGTCATCAACAAACTTGGTCAGATAGTTGCGGATAGAGTCTGGCAGGATCACCAGGCACCGTTCACCTTTTCTCAATCGAGTTGCTGCCTGCAGAGCCGCCCAGACTGCAGAGCCGGACGATCCACCAATCAACAAACCTTCTTCTTTGATCAACTGCCGAGCCATGAGAAACGAGTCCTTATCGTTCACTTTCACGTACTCATCCACCAGGGAATTGTCTAGTACATCCGGGATAAAGTCGTAGCCGATTCCCTCCACATGATACGGAAAGATTTCATCGCCACCGGCGAGAATAGAGCCGTACGGATCAACACCGATGATTGTCACATCCGGCAGCTCTTCCCTAAGCCGCTTGGAAACGCCAGTAATAGTCCCACCCGTACCGGCACCGATTACTACCATACTCAGGTTGTCTCCCATATCCTCAAGAATCTCACCGGCAGTATCATTATAGTGAGCATCCGGGTTCACCGGGTTGATGTACTGGTCCAGGATGTGTGAATCAGGAATCTCCTCGTTGAGTTTCTTTGCCACACCGATGTGGCTTTCCGGTGAATCCCACGGCGCCTCTGTAGGGGTCCGCACGATCTCCGCTCCCAGCGACTCCAGCACCACCTGTTTTTCCTTACTCATTTTCTCCGGCATGGTGATGATCATCCGGTACCCTTTTACTGTCGCCGCCAGAGCCATACCTATACCAGTATTGCCTGATGTGGGCTCGATGAGCGTATCGCCGGGCTTGATCCTTCCGGACTTCTCCGCTTCTTCGATCATTCGTACCGCAATTCGGTCTTTGACTGAACCTCCGGCGTTCAGAAATTCGCACTTGCCGTACAACTCGCAGTCGAGTTCTTTCCCTACACGATGTAAACGAATGATAGGTGTCTTCCCAATAGCTCCTAGTATGTTCTCATGAATCATGTCGATTATCCTAATCTAATAAATTGAATGCAACTATTATCCTTCTCTCATGTTGGAGGAGTGGCTTAGATTTGTTGGTGCATTTCATTAAATTAATGTTTGTCACTAGTATGTTGAAGGTCTGTATGATTCCCCAACAGTGGATCAATTTTAAGAAAGTTTATGGAGGTAAGGAATGAAGAAGTACAGTTTTGCGGTTGTAGGTGCTTTGGGAAATGTAGGAACAGTTATGTGTGAGATTCTTGAAGCAAGTTCTCTGCCCATCGCCGATTTAGTCCTGATGGATATTCCAGAGAACGAAGGTCAAGTAGTTACATGGCGTGATCGTAAGATCAGTGTTGTTACTGCACAACCCGAAGCTTTTGGAGGCGTGGATATTGCTCTATTCAGCGCAGGAGGAGCGGCATCTCTCGAACTGGCGCCGGAAGCTGTGAAGCGCGGTTGTATCTGTATTGACAACAGCAATGCCTTCAGGATGGACCCGGAACATCCCCTGGTCATCCCTGAAGTGAATCCGGAAGTACTGGAAAACCATAAAGGGATCCTCGCCAATCCAAACTGTTCCACTATACAAATGCTGGTAGCACTTAAGCCTATCCATGATGAATACAATATCAGGCGTGTGGTGGTCAGCACATATCAGGCTGTAAGCGGTTCGGGACAAGCGGCGGTTGAAGAGCTGGAGAATCAAGTGAGAGCTTTCGCTGACAGAAGCGATATGCCAATTTCGGTCTATCCTCATCAAATCGCCTTCAACACACTACCGCACATTGACGTCTTCCAAGAGAACGGCTACACCATGGAAGAGATGAAGATGATCAAAGAAACTCATAAAATCCTCGATCCTGATATTCGAGTCACAGCAACTACGGTACGTATACCTGTGGTGAGTGGTCACAGCGAAAGCGTCAATATTGAAACGGAGAAACAGTTTAAGATCGCCGATATAAAAGTCCTCATGGAAAACAGTCCCGGCATTGTGCTGGAAGATGACCCTGCCAACGACATTTACCCCCTTGCCTTGAATGCCGACGGCAAAGATCCTGTATACATAGGTCGCGTCCGGCGGGATGAATCTATCGAGAACGGCATCAACCTCTGGTGCGTCAGCGACAATCTCCGCAAGGGAGCCGCATTAAACACAATCCAGATCGCCGAAGAACTCATTCGGCGCGACCTTGTGAGGATACCCGATGCCTGAGACAGTCGTCCTCAAATTCGGTGGTACCAGTCTCCGGGATGACACTTCCCGGGAAGCTGCTGTTGGTCATGTCCGCCGCACCGTAGAAGAAGGGAAGCGAACCGCTGTTGTGGTGAGTGCCATGGGTCGGGGAGGCGAACCGTACGCCACCGATTCCCTCATCAATCTGATGCGCTCTGCGGGAGAACCTGTTTCACCCCGCGAACTGGACCTGATCATGAGTACCGGCGAGATCATTTCCGCCACTTTCTTTGCTCACCTCCTTACAACACAGGGAATCCCTGCCCGTGCCTTTACCGGTCAACAGGCTGGATTTTTCACTGATGACAACGCTGGCGCTTCAGAAATTCTATCAGTCCATCCGGAGAAAGTTCAAGAGGCACTCGACTCCGGATTCGTGGCGGTAGTTGCTGGTTTTCAGGGTGCCGATGAAAAGGGTGAAATTCGCACACTAGGCCGCGGCGGAAGCGATACCAGTGCGGTTGTTCTGGGAGCAGCGCTCAATGCTGCAGAGATTGAAATCTACTCAGACGTTGACGGAGTGGCAATCTGTGACCCGCGGAGAATTCCAGAGGCTCCCTTTCTGGATGAAATCGGAGCAAACCAGCTCTTGGCCATGGCAAAAGAGGGGAGTATGATATTGCACCCACGGGCAGTGCGTGAAGCACAGAAAAAGAAGATCCCCATCCGAGTGCGTAACACTTTTACTCAAGATTCCGGAACTCTCATTCACCATCGTCCTGCATCGGGAAGTCCAAGACCCATTTCATTAGCTCATCAGGGAAAACAAATCCTGATACAATGTTCTCGAGATCAAGAACCACACAAACTTGTACCTGATCTTCTCGACGTGGGAAAATACCGGTTTCTACTCCTTGATGACGTGTATGCTCCGGAAAGGCTATCACTATTGAAGGAAAAGTTAGGTGATGTTAGCGATAGGAAAGATTGGGGGACAGTCTCCGTTATTCTTTCCAGTGAGATTGAGGAAGATGCTCCAGCTCTTCCCGAAGCTGAAAAAGTCTCTTCACCCTCCGACAGATGGCGTTACCTTATGCGTGAGGAACAAATTACATCTACTCTCAAGAACCTATTCAGACACTTTTTCTCGTAAACAAAACAATGCCAAAGCTAAGCCCTCAACCTAAATTCCGTCATGCCGCTCGTACCTAAAAAAATCAAGGAACTGGCTCCCTACAAACCGGGGAAACCGATTGAAGAAGTCCAAAGGGAGCTTGGTCTGGAAAAAGTATACAAGCTCGCTTCCAATGAAAACCCTCTCGGTCCTTCTCCCCTGGCGATCGAAGCTGTAGAGAAATCCCTAAAAAGAGTTCATCGGTATCCCGATGCCAGTGGTTATAAACTCCGCAGCAAACTGGCTGAACGGTTTGATGTAAAGTTGGATAACGTAGTACTGGGTGCAGGTTCAGAGGGAGTAATGGGTACTATCATGCGAACCTTTCTTCTCCCAGAAGATGAAATTATTACAGCCTCCCACTCCTTTATTGGCTTTGCGGTTCTGGCACGGGCCAGCGGAAGACGGGTTCACTGGGTGCCCATGAAAGATCATCGCTATGATCTGGAGAAAATGGCCGAGTACATCAGCGAATACACCAAAATTATCTATCTCGCCAATCCGGATAATCCAATGGGTACCTATTTTACAGTTGACGAGTTCGATGCTTTCATGGAGAAAGTCCCTATCCGCGTACTGGTTATAATGGATGAAGCCTATTTTGAGTTTGCTCATCATCTGGACGATTATCCGGACTCCATGCATTATCGGTACGACAATGTGATCACCCTCAGGACTTTCTCAAAAGCTTATGGGCTGGCTGGATTACGTATCGGTTACGGCTTTGCTCACGATCTCATAATCAGCAATCTGATGAAAGTTAAAGTGCCTTTCGAACCCTCTTCTGTAGCACAGATCGCTGGGCTCGCAGCATTGAATGACACCAATCACCTTGAAAAATCCGTCAAACTGGCGCAAGACGAACTTCAGTACTTTTATACAGGCTTCGACAAATTGGGAATTACCTACCTGAAATCAGCAACAAACTTCGTAACCATCAACTGCAAATCAGAGGAGGAAGCAGCCAGTATCTGTGATCAAGTACTGCATAGGGAAGTCATCCTTCGGAACCTGAAACCTTTCGGTTGGCCGGATTGTATCCGCATATCAGTGGGCACGCATGAAGATAACCTGAAGTGCATCGAAGCGTTATCGTCAGTTGTGTAAATATCTGGGCAAGGGGGGAAAAGTATTATGATCATCAATCCAAAAGAACACCGTTTTCAAGACATCCACAAGTTGATGATCGGGTCCATTGTGCCGAGGCCTATCGCTTTCGTCAGCACTCTCTCTAAAGATGGAATCCGCAATCTGGCACCGTTTTCCTACTTCAATGGTGTCTGCTCCAACCCTCCTACTATCATGTTTGCTCCTTCCCGGCGCGGCTACAAGGGTAAAACAAAAGATACTCTCAATAACATCCGGGAGACGGAAGAGTTCGTGGTCAACATCGTGTCTGAGGATTTCGCCGAACAGATGGTGGCTTGCTCCACAGACTTTGACCCGGAGGTGGATGAGTTCGATGTATCTGGTCTGATACCTGCACCGAGTACGATTGTAACTCCCCCGCGAGTGGAAGAATCCCGCGTAAGCTTTGAATGCCGATTGAATCAGATTGTGGAAATCGGTGAAGGTTCGGCGGGAAGCGGTTTCGTTGTCATAGGAACGGTGGTACTATTCCACATTGAAGACGATGTCTACGAAGATGGGTACATCAATCTGGAGAAGCTGAACCCCCTCGGTCGTCTAGCAGGCAGCGCCTACTCACGTATTATTGACACTTTCGAGATCGTCCGTAATATCCGGCCAGACTAATCTAATTCCCGAATTATGAGCCTCAATTGGCAGGATGACTTGAGTGATGCAGAATGGGCGCGCTCTGTCCAGGGTCTCCCTTCAGAAGAATCAATGGTGCTGTATCCGAGCGCCCGCTCACTGCTGGAATCACAAGCTCTACTTTATGATGATAAACCGTTCATCAGATGGCTGGAAGGTAATGTGGTGCATTCAGCATCCTACGCAGAATTGTACATCCTGTCAAAGCAGGCAGCTAACTATCTCCGCTTTAAAGAGATCACGTTTGGCCAGCGAGTCATTCTAAACACCCGGAATGATCTGAAAACGGTGGTCAAGTATCTGGGACTCTGGATGGAAGGGGCTGTGGCGGTATCGACCTTAGGAGGAATATCCCCAACCAGTGCTGAGACTGCGGATCCTTTTCCCTCAGAAGGATTTCTCGATCTGGTAACCCTGCAGTCACCTGAATACAAACTCCGTCAAAAGGCAAAGCTCTCAGATGATATGATTATTTTTGCCGAACAGAACGATCGAATCATCGCTCTATCTCATAACAACGTACTCTCCGGCGCTCTTTCCAACAGTCTTCACATGGATCTTTCTCAGGAAAACGTGGTTGTCTGTCCGGTACCCATTGGGGAAAGCTTCGGATTTATCGCCGGATTGCTGACTGCCGCTTACGCCGGTGCAACTCTTGCTTTGTGCGAGCCTGAACCGAAGCAGATGGTAAAGATTGCCTCCGAGACTGGTGCCCGCTGGATGCTGGTAAACAGTTCACTTCTTCGCGAACTCATCGATCATGCCAATGAATATCGTTCTTTACTGCCCGATGGCCTGCAGTTTATCTCACCTGCAGAAGGGCTTACATCTGAGATAGTCCTGCAGATCCTCGACCACCTCTGCTGCCAAATCATCACCGGATACTACAGCATAGAATGTTCATCATTTGCCACTCTCACTCCGGCAAATTTGGATAACACAGATTACAAATCACTCTTTGCCGATTCAACTGTTCTGCCTATCGGAAGCGGACTTCAAACTTCGGAAGCCGATATCCATGATAACAATGGTTCACCTGTTCCTGATGGAGAGGATGGAAATTTAGTAATTCGTGGACATACTGTCATGCAGCGCTATGAGGGTGATGAGTCGGGGACCGATAAAATATTTAAGGGTGGCTGGTTACACACTGGGCGAGAGGGCTATAGGATAATTTCAGATGAGAATAAAGTAAGCTTCTTCCTCAGGAACTGATCAC
>CAZHRR010000096.1:0-9610 GCA_964534955.1 uncultured bacterium | reverse complement strand
ACCAACTGAGCTACTCCGCCAGAAACGGGGCGAAGTTACAACTTACCGCATAAGATTCAAAAGCTCTAGAGATAACCTCACTCCCACGCCAGATGGCCCTGCTGGAACATACGGCTTTCCTTTATCCCACCATGCTGTCCCGGCGATGTCAACATGAGCCCAGGGGGTATCTCCTACAAATTCCTTTAGAAATGCTCCACCTGCAATACTTCCAGACTGCATAGGTGCTCCAAGGTTTTTAACATCCGCAATCTTACTCTTCACATCTTCGCAGTATTCATCCCACAATGGTAACTCCCAAACACGTTCTCCAGTAGATTCACCTGCCTCTTTCAGTCGACTAATAAGGCGCTCGTCGGTACCCATAATTCCGCTTGCTTTGTGCCCCAAGGCGATAACTACTGCACCTGTTAGAGTTGCGAAGTTCACCATATAACGCGGTTTAAAAGTCTCGGTAACGTACGCCAGTGCATCAGCCAGTACAAGCCGTCCTTCAGCGTCTGTATTCAGGATTTCAATAGTCTTTCCGTTATATGCTTTGACTATATCTCCAGGTTTAGTTGCATGCCCTCCCGGCATATTTTCAGTACTGGCTATGGCCATGACCACATTCTTCTTCAAGCCCAGCTTTCCCACGGCCTTCATAATCCCCAAAACCGCTGCTGCTCCACACATATCAAACTTCATTTCATCCATTGATTTTGATGGCTTTATGGAAATTCCACCACTATCAAAAGTTATTCCTTTGCCGACAAATGCTACAGGTTTCTGGTTCTTGGCTCCTCCATTATGTTCCAACAGGATGAACTTAGGAGGTTCATCAGTACCTTTTGCCACAGATGCAAAAGCTCCCATTCCCTTCTTGATGAATTCTGACCGTCCCCAAACTGTACACTTCATTCCATATTCATCAGCTATATTCTGTGCCTCTTTAGCGAGCCGAGTTGGTGTGATAACATTACTGGGGTGCGCACCCAAATCTCTAGTAAAACAGACTGCCTCAGCTATAGCTTGTCCTTTCTCAAGACCAGATTTTACAGCTCCATTCACCAAGGAAACCGATTCCAATATTACATCATTTTCTGTATCTGATTTATAGTCTAGAAACTTATAAGAACCGAGGATCAATCCTTCAGTGAAAGCAGCTGTAGCAGCAGGTCCTGAAGCGTCAAGATCTTCCCTGCCGGGAATCTCTGTGGAAAATTCCTTCGCCTTTATTCCGGCTGCAGATGTAGCTGCAGTTCCTCCAGCCTGGCGCAGCTTGTCCAGAGTGAAATCTTTCCGTTTCCCCAAGCCTACGAGCAGAATCCGCCGCGCTGGACCATCAGAATAGAGGATCAGGTTCTTATTTGACTTTCCATCGAAGTCACCTGCTTCAAGAGCACGACCTATAATACCTCCACTTGATTCATCGATCTTCTTCTGGAATATACTAAGTTTCTTATCTTCAAAAATTCCTAGGCCCAGAAGATCGTGGGATACGGAATCCCATTTCTCTTTTTGTATTGAAATGTCCTTCAAATAGGCCATTTGTGTCCTCCTTAATTGATATAATTAGCGGCAGGTAAGTTAGTTTGTTTACGGGAAAAGAGAAACTAAATCTGTATTTCATATTCCTTTAGGACTTGATTCCTTTATGTCTTGGATTTCCTCTTGACATCTTATTTGACAGTGCATACATTCTATACGCCTTTTGTATGCCTATTATGGAAAAAGTAACAAGGGACTTGAATATGGAGAGAATGGAACAGAGCCAAAGCATAGAAATCTTGCCTCCACCTCCGACGATTATCGTATGTCCAGTCTGCAGGATTTCATGGTCAGCAGATTACGATGATTACTGCTGGATGCGGGACCGGGACATTTTAGTATGCGCTTGCGGAGAAGTGTTGTGCGAAGTCAGCGAACTCAGCGATTGAGGAACTACTGACGTCCTTCCACCAAAGCCTCGACAACATGAGGATCTGCCAGTGTTGAAGTATCCCCCAGTTTGTCTACTTCGCCTTCTGCGATTTTCCGGAGAATCCTCCGCATGATCTTTCCGGAGCGGGTTTTGGGTAAACCGTCCGTAAACTGGATCTTATCCGGCGTAGCGTGAGGACCAATATCAGCCCGTACCATCTTCACAATGGCCGCTTTCAGTTCACCATCCGGCTCCAGACCGCTCATTAGGGTAACATAGGCGTAGATGCCCTGCCCCTTGATATCATGAGGATAACCCACTACAGCTGCCTCAGCCACGCCATCAGTCTTACCGATAGCGCCTTCCACTTCTGCAGTACCGATTCGGTGACCTGAGACATTCAGCACATCGTCCACCCTGCCAGTAATCCAGTAGTAACCGTCTTCGTCGCGCTTGGCGCCGTCACCAGTTAGATAGTAACCCGGATACAGTGCAAAGTATGTCTGGCGAAACCGTTCGTGATCGCCGTAAAGCGTCCTCATCATTCCGGGCCATGCCGCCTTGATTGCCAGGAGGCCTTCGGTGGGACCTTCCAACTCATTGCCCTCCTGATCCAGAATCACCGGCTCCACTCCAAAGAACGGTACCGTAGCTGAGCCCGGCTTTGTGGGAATGGCTCCCGGCAGAGGTGTAATCAGGATTCCGCCTGTCTCCGTCTGCCACCATGTATCCACGATTGGACACTTTTCCTTGCCTATGACGGAATGGTACCACATCCACTCTGGCTCCTTGATGGGCTCACCTACCGTTCCCAGCAGTCGAAGAGAGGAAAGATTGTGCTGATTAGGCCATTTGTCTCCTTCCCGCATGAGGGCCCGGATAGCCGTGGGGGCAGTGTAAAAGAGATTAATCTTATGCTTATCTACGATTTGCCAGAAGCGGCCGAAATCCGGATAGGTTGGAACCCCTTCAAACATGACGGAGATTGCCCGGTTAGCCAGAGGACCATACACAATGTACGAATGCCCTGTCACCCAGCCTATGTCTGCAGTGCACCAGTAGACATCGTCTTCGTGATAGTCGAAGATCTGCTCATGGGAATAAGCGGTAAAAACGAGATAACCACCCGTCGTATGAAGCACACCTTTGGGCTTTCCTGTGGAACCAGATGTATAAAGAATGAACAAAGGATCTTCAGCATCCATCTCTTCCGGTGGGCAGTGATCATCGGCTTTTTCCATCGCCGCGTGCCACCAGATGTCTCGTTCCCCTTTCATATTCACCTCAGCACCTGTCCGCTGTACTACTACAACCGTCTCAATAGACGGCGTTTCGGCGCATGCCTTGTCAGCATTTACTTTCATGGGAATGTCCAGCTTCTTGCCACGTACGCCCGTATCCTGGGTGATCAGCATTTTGCAGGAGGAGTCGTTGATCCTGTCCCGCAGAGAGTCTGAGCTGAATGCGCCGAAGACGATGGAGTGGACAGCACCGATTCGAGCACACGCCAGCATAGCAATAGGAAGCTGAGGAATCATCTGCATATAGATGCAGACACGATCGCCCTTCTGGATGCCGTTGTCTTTCAGGACATTAGCGAACTTCTCCACTTCGGTCAGAAGTTCGGCATATGTGAATGAGTTGTCTTCTGCGGAATCGTTCCCTTCCCAAATGATAGCTGTTCGATCCCCGAAGCCAGCTTCAACGTGCCGGTCGAGACAGTTATAGCTGACGTTGAGCTTTCCGCCACGGAACCAAGTGATATTGGCATCAACAAAATCGAAATCTACCACATCATCCCACTTCTTAAACCAGTGGAGCCGTTCAGCCTGTTTGGCCCAGAAACCAGTAGGATCTTCTACCGATTCCTGGTACAGCTTTTGGTACTCCTCCATGGTACTGATGTGAGCATTTTCAGAGAATTTACTGCTTGGATGAAACTTCTTGTTACTTGACATTTTTTCCTCCTTGAATGAGTAAAAACGGGTGGGTTCTATAAGTTGTATCTATCTCCTGAAATAAACCGGATAATTGACTCCTGAATTTAAGGAGAAAAGAATATCCTGCAAATATATTTAGATTCCTTCGACTCCCCTTAACTAACATGGGTAGGAAAGTAAGAAGTAAGAAGTGAGAAGTGAAAAGTAAAAAGGAATTGAAAAGGAATTAATAGGGTGGCAGAGGCACCTCAACGTTTAATCTACGTTCACTCTACATTATCGCTACGAGGTGCAGGCAGAGGCGAAAGCTAAAGTAGATGATCAGAGAAGTTGGGGAACTTTCTCCGTCGCTAAGTGACTCCTTTGGGGATCGTGTTCAGCATCTCAACAAGTAGACGAGCTTGTCCGCGGACGCTGTGCGAGGCCTGCGGACCGATAGCTCAACTAGCTTAGATGGATTTGATAAATCCAGACCACCCCTGCACCCCTCCTTAGTAAGGAGGGGAAAAAGGGGAGGTTTTCCAACAAAAAAGCTCCGCACATAGTTTTTACCAATATTATTGAGCAAAACCTCTTACCTCCATTTTCTTATTATTATCAGTAACCTTGGCATGCCACATTTTCACCATCTGCCTTAACCAATATCAAATGATTCTCGCCGATCAGTGACCCCGCTATCTGGCGGGGATCACCGACGGCCTCATTCACACACTTCTAACCTGTACCCCTGCCAGTTCACCGGGGGCATGTTAACATGTGAATAGCCCTATCAAAAGAACAGCCCCGTTCACGGGGCTTCGTCCCTATTCATAGGGTCATTCAGCGTGAGGCTTTAGTCTCTCGCACTTTTTTAAGATTAATGCACAAGAAACATGCTCTTGGGTAATCCAAATCCTCCCCCTCCCGGCGTCTTGATAATAACAGTTTCTCCGGGACCGACTTTTTTCTCTACCTTTCCGCCCAAATTTACTACCTGACCATCTTTTTTCACCAGTTGATTTTTCCCTTTGGCACCTGCTTTCCCCCCAGCTATTCCGTAAGGAGGTATCTCGCGCCGCTCCGATAGAATGGTTACTTTACGCTCTTGCAGGAACTTAATCTCTCGAATGGTACCATTACCTCCCCGGAATTTACCCTTGCCGCCAGAACTGCGCCGGATAGCGAATCGTTTTAGTCGGATTTCGGGGAATCGTTGTTCCAGTACTTCCGGATCGGTTCCCCGAGTGTTTGTCATATGAACCTGAACAGCCGAAGCACCGGGGTGACCATCCGCAGCCCCGGATCCTCCGGCAATTGTCTCGTAGTACTGCTTACCTTTTCCGTCACTTCTTCCAAAGAGAAAATTATTCATGGTTCCCTGTGATGCTGCCGTAATTCCTAAAGCCCCTAGCAAAACATCCACCACCCGCTGAGACGTTTCCACATTACCTCCCACCACCGCTGCTTCCGGTGAGGAATTCAGGAGCGACCCTTCCGGTATCTGGATTTCCACGGGTTCAAGACATCCGGAGTTTAGAGGAATGTCCTTGTCGATCAACGTGCGGAAGACATAAAGGACAGCAGCTTTTGTAACAGCCACCGGGGCGTTCAAATTGCCGGATAGTTGTGGACTGGTACCTGAAAAGTCAACCACAACACGGCAGGTTGCGGGAGGATGGCTCCCTTTTTCTATCTTCAGGGTAACAGCAATTTTTGCCCCGTTGTCCAGGAAATCCTCGAAGAATGACTCGTACTTTTGTCTTTTCCCGAGAAACTCAAAGAGAGCCTGACGCATGGATTCAGCTGCATTTTCCCGAATGTGGTCCATATAAGCATGGACAGTCTCGAGACTATATTTCACTACCAACCGGCGCAGCTCACGCAAACCAGTCTTCGTGGCGGCGAGTTGTGCCTTTATGTCTGAAACCCGCTCCTCTATATTCCGGGCGGGATATGGTCCTGAGAGAAGAAGCCTGCGCAGTTCCTTCTCTCTGAATTTACCGCTCCTTACCAGGAGGAAATTGTCAATCACTCCCCCCTCTTCCTCCAGACTTTTGGCAAATGGCGGCATGGAACCGGGCGTGATTCCGCCAATATCGGCGTGGTGCCCTCGGGCCGCAGTATAAAAAATTGGCCGTTTGCTTTCAACAGCAGATACATCTTCGGAAAACAGGGGGGCAATAACCGTCACATCCGGGAGGTGGGAGCCGCCCCTGTGTGGATTGTTCATTACATAGACGTCCCCCGGCTTCATCCTGCCCTCGTTGTCCTTGATGATAGACTTGACCGACTCACCCATAGCGCCGAGGTGAACAGGAATGTGAGGAGCATTAGCAACAAGATTTCCATCGGAATCGAAGATGGCACAGGAAAAATCGAGCCGTTCCTTGATATTAGTGGAATGAGCTGTATTTCGCAGAGTGTAGCCCATCTGCTCTGCTGCGCTCATGAACAGGTGATTAAAAACCTCCAGCATAACGGGATCCCGTCTTACACTGATCTCCTCACTGCCTGCATTCTTCTGTTCCAGCAGAATGTGACCAAATTCGTTAAGCGTGGCAGAAAATCCCGGTTCTACTACAATAGTCGTAAAATCTTCCACAATAATAGCTGGACCTTTTAACTCTGCTCCAGCAAATAAATCCTCTCTTCTGAAAACAGGTGTTTTTGTCGGTTTTGCTGAAAAACAAACCTCTGTCTTCACAATTGGTTCAATTTCTTCCGCCCCCTCTTTCTGGATTTCATTCTCTCGCATAACGTTCCCTTTGCCCATCACATCCACACGGATATTCACAAGCTCCACCGGTACACCAGCAGGTTTAAATCCAAAGTGCTTTTTGTATGCCTTGAAGAATCTCCTGTGGATATTGTCGTATGGATCAGCGGGAATGGAAAGAAAGGTATCTGTCCCCATTGGGCGCAGGTCAAGGTAACATTGAATGGAAATATCTTCCATGGACGTACCACGGTTCAACAACTCCATTCTCAATGGCTGTATCATTTCATCAAACTGCCGATCTAAGGATTCTATTAAATCTCTGTCCAACTCTTTCATGATGGAACGTGTAGCATAACGGAGATAGTCAGCCATGGCGATGCCATAGGCCGAGAGGAGTCCTGCCAGAGGATGGATAACAATTTTCGGAATACCGAGAATACGGGCGAGAGCACAAGCGTGCTGAGGAGCGGCTCCGCCAAAACAGACTAAGGCGTGGTTCCGAATATCGTATCCTCGCGACACGGAAATCTCCTTGATGGCTCTTGCCATTGTTTCATTGGCAATCCTGATAAAACCAAGGGCCGCTTCGATTTCACTCATTTTCTCCGGAAGCGAACTGTTAATGGATGCTGTAAGTTCTGAAAACTTCTGTGATGTTACCGTTTTGTCGAGGGGTTTATTTTCAGCAGTACCGAATGTCTCAGGGAAATATTTTGGCAGAATCCTGCCGAGAAGCAGGTTGGCATCCGTAAGGGCCAGCGGTCCCTTTCGACCGTAACAGGCTGGACCGGGATATGCTCCCGCCGACTCAGGGCCCACACGAAGCTTCTGTCCATCGAACCAGAGAATGGAGCCTCCTCCGGCTGCCACCGTATTGATATCCAGACTAGGCGCCTGAAACTGAATTCCCCCCGTCTCTACCTCAAATACTTTCTCGTGTGTACCGCCAAAGCGAGAGACATCCGTAGATGTCCCGCCCATATCAAAGCCGATGGATTCATCAATCCCATTGAGCATCGCCACTGAAGCTGTGCCGATGATGCCCCCGGCCGGACCAGAAATGATGGCATCCTTGCCGGTGAAGGAATTGGCATCGGTGATACCGCCGGAACTCTGCATGAACTCCAGCTGAATATTCCCGGTGAATTTCCTCATCGATTCAATGTATTTCATGAGAACAGGAGTTAAATAAGCATCAACTACCGATGTCTGTCCCCGTCCCACAATCTTGATTAACGGCATCACTTCATGGGAGACGGAAACCTGCCTGAAACCCGCCTTTCTTGCCATGGAAGCCATTTGTTGCTCGTGCAGAGAATTCTTCCACGCATGCATGAGGACAATGGCGATAGATGAAATTCCCATCCGTCTGATGCTCAGCAGATTCGCCTCTGTCTTTTCCATATTCAAGGGGCGAATCACCTTTCCCACTGCATCTATCCGTTCGTCAACTTCCTTTACACAGCGGTAAAGCTGAGCAGGCTTTCGCACCTTCAGTTTGAATAGCTCGGGCCGAGCCTGATTACCGATCTCAAGCAGGTCTCGAAACCCGCGAGTGATGAAGAGGGCTACTGAGGTACCTTTGCGTTCGAGAAGAGCATTCGTAGCGACAGTAGTACCCATACGAATACGAGAGACTAGTTCTTCCGGGATTGGTTCACCCTTCCCCAGCTCGAGGATCCTCTGAATGCCTTCAATAGCCGAATCTTTGTAGTGCGGGGATTCAGACAGCAATTTGAGAGTATGCAGATTCCCCAGGGAATCAATACCGATGACGTCGGTGAACGTCCCGCCCCGGTCTACTGAAAATTGCCATTTACCTTTATCGTCAGATGATTTCATAAACAGACGTTAAGTGAGTTACGGAGTTTTCCCAAATATCAGGAGTAGAAAAGTAAGAAGGAAGAAGTAAAAAGGAAGAAGGATTGGTGAATGGTATCTGGTGAGTGGTTAGATTTACGCACAACATTCTTCAGATAAATTCTCAGCCTGTAGCGAGCTTGTGGCCTGCGGAGATGTTGTGTAAAATATACGCTGAATATCAGCACCCCCCCCCCTGAAGGGAGCTCTTTTTTACAGGATGATTTACATGTCCGACTGTGGCATGATGGTCTCACATTTTTATTGTCTGAACCATGATTTACTTGATAAAATATGATGACCCTGATTTTTCAAGCATAAATTGCCCCAAGTGTAAAAAAGTAAGAAGGAAGAAGGGACAAACTTATTTTCCCGAAAACAGTTTAATATCACAACCTTAATAAGTATATTTTTACATGATTACGATAGACCAATTCATCGAGCATTATAAACCCGATAAAGTTATTCTATTCGGATCAAGAGCTGGAGATCACTATGATGAGAGTAGTGATTGGGATTTGTTAATTATTAAAGCAACCGATACTCCTCGGCTTTATCGTCGTGGAGATGCGTTATACGACTATTTGAATGTTCCTGCGGATTTAATCATTCTCACTCCGAAAGAAGTCGATTATTTAATTGAAGCCGGTTCATCATTTATTAAATCCATTTTAAAGAACGGAAAAGTGATTTATGAAAAATGATAATCCCTGGCTGAGATACGCCAAGGATGATATAGATACGTTAAACATTTTGATAGGAACTGAATTATACCGGGTTATCTGTTTTCATGCCCAACAACTTGCTGAAAAGAGCCTTAAAGCCTATCTATTTGCTCAAGGAATTGAAATCCCTAAAACCCATGATGTGGCCTATCTATTTGCTAAAAGTCAACTTAATATTAAGATAAACCGTCACGAACTTGATCTTTTATCTTCGGTATATATTGATACAAGGTATCCGCCTGATTTCGGATTACTACCAGCGGGAGAACCCCGCGAGAAAGAAGCCGAATTGGCTGTAAAAGCAGCTCAATATTTACATAACCAAATAATAAAAATTCTAAAATAATCGTTCTCAGGTTTGATATCCAATTTCATATCTGTCCAAAACATTTGTATGAAATGGGATGATATACAGACATTCAACACCTACGGCGTTGTATAGTATGCTTCAATAGTTGCTATAAATATTCGACTCCCAACGGAG
>CAZHRR010000095.1:4342-9674 GCA_964534955.1 uncultured bacterium | reverse complement strand
GAAAGTTACTTTTATTTTGAGTCAATGCGTAATAATAAGAATCATTATTATTTATTGCTCCTTCTTCTTTTTGTCCTTATATTGACTTCAAGAAAACACAACTTTAATGAAATGATGCGCTACAGTAGACAACGTGAACTGATCCTCGAGATTGTCATGGGAACCGATTCCCATCCCACAGCGGATTGGATTTTTCAACGAGCTCGGAAGCAGATGTCTGACATCAGTTTAGGGACGGTTTACCGCAACTTAAATCAGCTTGTAGAAAATGATCTCGTTCTGGCACACAATATTGACGGTATTATTCACTATGACGGATTTGTGGATGAGCATCAACACTTCTACTGTACAAATTGCAAAAGGCTGTATGATATTTCATACCCTGTGAGTGAGATCAAGTCTGCAGTAGAAGAAGACTTTGAGCATACCGTGGAGCGGTATGATCTTAGATTGGAAGGGATTTGCAATTCATGTCAAACCAAGTAAAGAAAAGGAGAGTATAAACAATGATTGTCACAAAACCAGCTCCGGATTTTGCTGCAGAAGCGATTATGCCGGACAACAGTTTCAAGAAAATCAGTCTATCAGACTACAGAGGGAAGAAGGTGGTATTGTTCTTCTATCCATTGGATTTTACGTTCGTCTGTCCCACAGAGATCATCGCCTTTGATCACCGTCTTGCAGAATTCGAAAAGCGTGGTGTTCAGGTAATAGGCTGTTCAGTTGATTCCAAGTGGACACATAACGCCTGGAAGAACACTGATGTCAACAAAGGCGGCATCGGCAACGTCAAGTATCCTATCTTGGCCGATCTCGATAAGTCTATCGCTCGAGCCTTCGATGTATTGACTGACACTGAACCAGCCACTGTTATGACCGATGAAGATACATTCGACACATCCATCGGTGGCGAGGTAGCCCTTCGAGGTTCATTCCTCATTGATGAGGAGGGTATTGTTCGCCACGCTGTTATCAACGATCTGCCTTTGGGCAGGAATATAGATGAGATGCTACGTATGGTGGATGCATTATCATTCCATCAGGAACATGGTGAAGTCTGTCCAGCCGGCTGGCAGGAAGGCAAAGAAGCCATGGGTGAGAATCCGGAGGGAGTTGCCAGCTACCTCGGTTCTCACGCTGAAGAGTTGTAAAAGTCACCTCACTGAACAGGTAGAGTAAGCCAGGGAGGGGCGGAGACGCCTCTCCTTTTTTCTTATTCTTTGCTCGCGAGGAATGAGGGTGAGCGAAGTCCTGACAGGTGGTCTTGCTCGTGCCTGTCCCGCCTGTCTGCCGCCCGCCTGTCCGCCCGTCCAAGCCGTTCGGACGGGAATGACGAAGTCGGGCAGGTAGCGACAGCGCAGGCAGGTAAGGAGGTACGACTGTAGCGGGGTCAGGTCGAGAGCGAAAGAAAAAAGATAGAGATCACACATAGCGCATAGCGTCCTGCGACCCAGAGGGTCTCCCTCGGAGGACAACCTGCGAATGACGGCTACCACTTCACCAGCTATGAACACCACTCACCAGTTACTACTCACCGCTCTACCAGCGACCACTCACCACTTTCTCCACCACTTTCTATCCTTGCCATTCAGCCCACTGAAGTGTAGAATTGAGTTATGATCACACTCAGCGTTAGCACCGGTCAGCGCGTGGACTTCGTGGATATTACCTCCCGCGTTCGGGAAGCTGTGGCAACCAGTGGAGTGCAGGAAGGAATTATCACGATCTACGTTCCCCACACCACCTGCGGTGTCACCATCAATGAGAGCGCCGATCCCGATGTAGCGGCCGATATTAAGATGCAGTCAGCTAAGCTTGTACCCCGTGATGCCGGCTACTCCCACTTTGAAGGCAATGCGGATAGCCATATCAAGACGAGTTTGGTGGGTTCATCAGAACAGGTGTTTATCGAGAATGGCAAGCTTGTCTTGGGAACTTGGCAGGGGATCTTTCTTTGCGATTTCGATGGTCCGCGGACGAGAAAAGTCTACCTGAAGATCATATCTGACTAACGTGGGAAGTACTTTATTTCAAACAGAGCGTACGGTTTTAAAAAAACTGTCACACTCAGACTTTGGTCCTCTCTACAATATTGTCAGCAATCCGGACGTAGCAAAACAAATGTGGGGCAAGCCTTTGACAAAGGACCAGACCCATCGCCTGATTGAGAGAGCAATAGAGAATTACGAAAAAGTTGGCTATTCCAATTACGGTGTGCTGGACAAGAAAACAGAAAATTTAATCGGCTTCTGCGGTTTCATCCCGCCAGGAGAAGAAGCGCATCCCGAATTAGTCTATGGGCTGGATCCTGCTTACTTCGGCATGGGTATAGGGAGCGAAGTGGCTACCAAGATGATGGACTACGGTATGAAGAAGTTGGATTTCTATCGGATTGTTGCCACGGTGGATCCGGGAAACATGCCCTCCGTCAAAATCCTGCGTAAGTGTGGTTTTGAATTCGACCATTCAGGGAAAGACAAGAAAGGATTACCAACGGACTGGTATATACTGAAAGCAGGTCCATATGCTGTTCCCCTGCAGATACTTTTCTCAAAGAAGGCTCATCCTGGAAATTCCACTCCAATGAAGCGGTACATGAAGGACAAGTTCGAGTTCTTCGGCATCAAGTCCGTCGAGCGGAAGGAGTTGACGAGGAAGTTTCTCGCTTCCCACGGTCTGCCAGCTGAAGAGGATTACGTGCAGATCATCCGGGAACTGTGGGATTTACCTCAGAGGGAACTTCAGTATGTTGCCCTGGATATCTTGGAGCGACTGTTGAAGAAGCAGATTCCTGTGGAGATTGAGTTCATTGAGTATCTGATTGTAAAGAAATCGTGGTGGGACACAGTTGATTGGCTGGCGACACGGGTTGTGGGAGTACGTTTTAAGCAGAACCCTGAACTGATAACTCCAACTTGTACCCGCTGGATGGAGTCCGGAAACATATGGCTGCAGCGGGTCTGTATTATCTTTCAGCTAAAGTATAAACGGGAGACCGACGAGCAATTGCTATTCACTACGATTCAAGCACTGTCTGGCTCAAAGGAGTTCTTCATTCAGAAGGCAATTGGATGGGCATTGCGGGAGTACTCAAAAACTGATCCAGCTGTTGTACAGAAATTTGTGGATGAGAATGAACTGGCACCCCTCAGCAGGAGGGAAGCGTTGAAAGTAATAAACAGAAGATAATAGAACTCCCGTCTCTTACTCTTTCTCCTTCACAGATTCCCAAATCTCGTCCATCTCCTCCAGCGAAGACTCATCAACAGAAGTACCGCGTTGGTCCAGCTCTTTCTCTATCAACCGGAAACGGGATGTAAACTTCTCGTTAGTCTTCCGAAGAGCATCTTCTGCAGGGATGTCCAGAAATCGGCAGAGATTCACCAGGGCAAAGAAGAGGTCACCCATCTCTTCTGTGATCTGTTTCTTCTTTCCTCCGCTGTGGGCTTCCCTTAGTTCCAGAAGTTCTTCGTGGATTTTATCCCAAACCGGATCCACTTCTTTCCAGTCGAAGCCTACATAGGCTGCCTTCTGCTGCAGCCGCTGAGCCCGTACGAGAGCTGGAAGTGTCTTGGGGACACCGTCTAATCTTGACTCGCGTCCCTTCTCCTTCTGTTTGGCAGACTCCCAGTTCTGCTTGGCGTGAAAAGCACTATCAGCCTGTTTATCGCCGAAGACATGCGGGTGACGACGTACCAGTTTTTCGTTGATTCCCTTGAGAGTTTCTTCCAAGGTGAATTCTTTGTTCTCTTCAGCAATACTTGTCTGGAAGACAGCGTGAAGCAGTACATCTCCAAGCTCTTCTGAGAGAGTTTTCCAGTCTTCCTCATCCACTGTCTCTATGACTTCGTAAGCTTCCTCCAGGAAAAACGGCAGGAGGGATGCGTGAGTCTGCTCCTTGTCCCAGGGACAGCCGTCCGGACTGCGGAGTTTGCGGACAATTCTTACTAATTCTTCAAACTGCTCACCGTGATTCATCTATGCTCTCCATTTTAGTCAAGATAACTTTTAAAATCCTATTCTCAGACAAAGACTTGATTTTGAAACTGTATCCCTGATATTCAGTAGTACTGCCTTCTTCGGGAATGTCGCCGAACTGCTCAAACAAAAACCCTCCCAGTGTGTCGTACTCCTTATCCTCGGGGAATTCGATGGGAATTTCGTCCGTCAGATCGTTTATGGTTGTTTTGGCTTCAACCAGCCATCGTCCGGAGCCCAAAGGATGCAGAAGTCTCGATTCTTCGTCAAATTCATCGATTATCTCACCAACAACCTCCTCCACAATATCCTCAACTGTTACTAGCCCGGCTGTCCCTCCAAATTCATCAACTACAATGGCAATATTCTCTCGCCGCTCCTGGAAGTCTTTCAGCAAGTCATCAATCTGCTTGGTCTCTGGTACGAAGAAAGGTTGCCGCATAAGTGATGTAACTTTTGTCCCGCTGTTGTAATCCCCGTTGATATAGGGAAGAACATCTTTGGCATAGAGAATTCCCCGAATCTTATCAATGCTGTCCTCAAACATAGGGAATTTGGAGAAGCGGTTTTTCCTGATGATGTCTATAGCATCATTAAGAGAAATGTCCTGTTCCATTCCTATAATATCGATACGGGGTACCATGATCTCGCGCACGGCGGTCTCATCCAGATCAAAAACTGATTTGATCATCCTCCGTTCTTCTTCTTTGAGAGTTCCGCGGTCTGCTCCCAAATCTGCAAGCGTCCTCAATTCCTCTTCAGAGTCGAACAGTTCTTCTTCTTCGTGGGGAATCCACCCCGTGATCAGGTGCGTAAGGTTGTAGAGCAGAGCAGCCAGAGGGAAGAGGAAAGCACCGATGATTCGAATCGGCAGGGCAACTTTGCTGGCATAAGCTTCTGAGTTACGGATTGCAAGGATCTTGGGGGTAATTTCACTGACCAGGAGGATGACAATACTGAGGATGATCGTCTCCGCTATAAGGAGGAGAGGGATGCTTGCCCCGACGCTTCCTGCAATATCGGCAGTGATGATGGCTGCGAAAAAAGCCATAGCGGTATTAACAATCGTGTTACCTGTGAGGATAGTAATGAGCAGACGCCGTGGATTGGTGAGAAGAGTCGAGACCTGAGTACTGATTCGACGCTGCTTTCTCCTTGAGTCTTTCAACGAGAAGAACGCCGCTTCTGCTCCCGAGAAAAAGGCCGAAAGGGACAGCAGCACCACGAACAGGATTATTTCCAGTATAATCTTCATTAGTTAGAATTTTCGATTTTCTCCAAAAGAGTCTGTGACTATTTACTATTTTCGATTTTACCAAAAGTAGTTGTACTTATATGCCTTTACTCCCTTTCT
>CAZHRR010000095.1:0-4242 GCA_964534955.1 uncultured bacterium | reverse complement strand
CCTTTCTTCTCGTTACCCCAGCTCCTTCGCCTTCGCCTCTGCCTTTGCCTTTGCTTTTACTACTCACTCAGCCTGCCCCCGAACAGCGGCCTGTCCGACTATGCCCGCCCGGCCCTGCCGTTCGGACGGGCCGTTCAGGCGGGGAGAGCTGGCAGGCAGTTAATATTCACCAATTATCAGCGTATTGTCATCAAATTCTGATAGGAACCGGTTCTCTTCTTTTCTCATGACTTTTTTCTTTTCATCGCTGTTATCTTCCCAACCCAAAAGATGGAGTGTGCCATGGATTAACAATCTACCCAATTCATTGGTAAATGAGATACCGAAGTTTTGAGCATTTTCTACTGCCCTATCAGGACTGATGTAGATTTCTCCTTCCAGATGGTTATCATCATTGAGATTGAAAGCGATCACATCTGTATAAGCATCTTCTTCGAAAAACTCTTTTTTAAGCTTGCGGAGCATCTCATCTGTACTAAAGATGACACTTATCTCCGCTTCAGAGATATTATTATCTACAAGGATTGCCTGAATAAAATGCTTAACAGCGGAGGCGTTAACATTGAGTTTACCATCCGCCTGGGCGACGGAAACTGTTATCATGTGGTGGTAGATGTCTCAGATTTCTTTGATCCGGGGTACTCGACACGGATATGATAAATACCTCTGAGAACCGGCATCAGGCCATGTTTACCTCGGACATCACCCTTCAGGTTTGCCAGGTCTCTTATAGTAAGAGGACAATTGTTAAGTTGTCCTTCTTTCAGACGTTTATCAATGATGGAATCAACCATTCCCTCTATACTACCGAGAGTAGGTTTCTTGATAGATCGAACAGCAGCTTCAACAGCTTCGCAGATCATCAGGATCCCTGTCTCTTTGGTATTGGGTGGTGGACCGTTATATTGAAAATCTGTTTCGTTTACTTTTGACTGGTCACCATCTGCTTGTTTAATTGCCCGCTGATAAAAGTATTCGATTCGCGTTGTTCCGTGATGCATGGGAATAAAATCGCTGATTAAGGATGGCAGGCGGTATTCCCGTGCAAGCTTGAGACCATCCTTTACATGATTGATAATAATGGTAGCTGAAAGAGAAGGAGAAAGGGTATCATGTTTGTTATCCTCGCCCATCTGGTTTTCAATGTAATACTCCGGACGTACCATTTTTCCGATATCGTGATAGTAAGCACCCACACGGCATAGTAGAGGATTGGCGCCTACTGCACTGGCGCACGATTCCGCCAGATTGCCTACAACAACGCTGTGATTGAATGTTCCATTTGCTTCTTGTGACAATCGTTTCAACAAGGGATGATTAAAGTCAGTCATTTCCAGCAGTGTAAGATCGGATGTGATGCCAAAGATGATCTCAAATAATGCACTTAAACCGTATGTAATAAATGGTGCCAATACCGCCCCTACACTCAGATATAGGAGATTGTTCAGAATAGTGTTCCAATGGGATTCCTTCAGCAAACCTATACAAATAATAGCAAGCGCGCCGCTCACGAGGATGTAGAGGATTGCATAAAAGATTTGAATTCGTGCCCGGAGCTGTCGCACCGCAAAAACTGCGGCTACGCTACTGAAGAGGGAGACAATAACAAAGTCGAGTTTGTTACCCACCATAAAGGCGAGGATGATGGCTAACGTTACAGTTGCCATGACTGCAATTCGAGCATCAAGGAGTACGGTAAATACCATTGCTGCTACAGTGATAGGAATGGCATATTCAGAAAGTCCAAGCCAGACTGAGAATGTCCATCCTACAGCTACCATCATAAGGTAAACTATGCTAAAGAGCAGAATAATGCGGTTATCTTCAAATAGAGTCTGACGATATGTTCGCAGGAAGGTGAAGAAGAAAGACAGAACGATGCCAACTAAGAAGATTCGTGCCAACCATCCAGACAAGATATCCAGTATTGTAGCTTGTTCGTTCCTATCCTGCCAGGCACGAATATACGATTTGATTTTCTGAAGTGTTTGCGGTGTGATACGCGTGTTGGCATCAACGATACGCTCATTCTCGAAAACAGTATCTATTGCCCGAGGAACTTCTTCTCTTTTTTTAGTTTGTTCTGCTTTAGTCTTGAGGCTGTCAAAAATGAGGTTAGGTCTTAGAAACTCGCCTACGATCTTGATACCTATTGTCCTACGAATGTCATTTGGATTAGAGTAAATGGACTCTAATTCAACTCGAGCTTTGACCAGGGCCTCCGGGATATCCAGGAAATCGTCTGGATTCAACTTTTCATCATGAATGCCTTTATATAATACATCGAGAACATCTGTCTGGATGTTTTTCTTATCGATCGATAGTATTCCGTGTGTCCAAAGGCCGCGGGAAATGTTCATTACGACTAAAGCGAAATCCTCGTAATCTATCTTCTCGGTTGTCTGTTCACCATTTCCGAGAAATAATTGCCATTCGGTATCTTCTAAGTCGAATGGATATGATTTGCTGAAATTAGAAATCTCCATAGCAAGTGTAGCACTGTCGGTGGCAACTCGAGCCTGAACTTTTGCAAAATATTCGGGATCGTGACCTCCGTCCTGTCCTCCGGCTTCCCACCATTGCTGTCGAGCGTCTTGTAGATTCTGCCGAGCGCGTCTAATCTGCTGAAGAACTGTAAGAAATTCACGAATCCGAGAAGACTGTTCTTCCTTTATTTCATCCTTCCGGTCAAAGTAGTAAGGTACTTCACTTACTGCCGCATCCTGGTCAGTCTGGTACTTGGCGTCGTCTTTGAAAACGGGAAAGGTAAACTCTGCGATGATCTCTTCATCTGTAATATCACCCAGTTCATAATTTAATTCTAACCCCTTTCCCCGAGGAAAAAACAGTGATATAACAACCGCTAATCCTATGAAAATGAATATACGATTTCGGCGGTCAGCCCGTTCTTTCACATCAGGTGGTAATTCTTTGTTCCGATTCAGGGGCATGAATTATGGTTCAGGGATATTCTCCAGGAATCCTTTGGTGATTTCTCGGGTGATTACCAGGCGTTGGATCTCGCTGGTTCCTTCACCAATCGTTAATGCTTTTGCATCGCGGAAGTATCGCTCTACGGGATACTCCTTGATGTAACCATAACCGCCAAAGACCTGAATAGCTTCCGTTGCAATCCTCATGGCAGCTTCCGAGGCAAAAAGCTTAGCCATGGCAGCTTCCTTAGTTACATCCTGCCCCAAATCGTATTTGTGTGCGGCGTTATATACGAGAAGTTTGGAAGCTTCGATTTCAGTAGCCATGTCAGCCAGCTTGAATCCTACAGATTGGAAACGATAGATAGGTTTACCAAATGCCTCCCGCTCGGTACTGTACTTCAGGGCCGCTTCG
Source organism: uncultured bacterium (assembly GCA_964534955.1). GTDB lineage: Bacteria > Fidelibacterota > Marinisomatia > Marinisomatales > UBA2128 > UBA2128. Next base: position 894 of record CAZHRR010000095.1, on the reverse strand, counting down.
TATGCCCCTTCAGCCGTGCCCACGGAAAGTGCACCAACGGAAATCCGTCCGCCCATCAAAGTTTTAAGGAATGTCTTGAAGCCGTCCGCCGGTTTGCCGAGGAGGTTTCCCCGGGGAATCCGCAGTTCCTCGAAAAATATCTGCCGAGTGTCAGACGCTTTCCACCCCATCTTTTTCTCACCCTGAGCGATATTTAGCCCGGGGTTATCCGCTTCAATAATGAAAGCACCGATGCCCTCTTCTTCACCATCAACAATAGCCTTGGCAGTGACAGTAATGAGCCCCGCTACGCCGGCATTTGTAGTAAAGATCTTGCTGCCGTTGATGACCCACTCGTCACCATCCAGAGTAGCCGTAGTCTTGGTAGCGCCGGCGTCGCTGCCTGCCTCCGGTTCCGTTAGCCCAAAGGCGCCAATCATCTCCCCTGAAGCAAGGGGAGGGAGGTACTTCTTCTTCTGTTCCTCCGATCCGGCCAGGAGGATTGGGGTCGTCCCAAGGGATGTATGAGCAGCCATAGTTATAGCTGTGGATGCACACACTTTGCCCAACTCGTGGACTGCAGTTACGTAAGCGACGTAGTCCATGCCGGCACCGCCGTATTCCTCAGGGGTGGGAATCCCCATAAGACCCAGCTCCGCCATCTTCTCGACGATTTCACTGGGGAAATACGCCTCGTGATCCAGCTCCTCCGCCACCGGTGCTACTTCGTTGGAGGCAAACTCCCGCACCATATCGCGGAGCATCAAATGTTCATCGGTAAAAAAAAGGTCGTTCATGTCACTGTTCCGGTTTGAGTGATTTGCAGATTGAATCCTTTGATAAACCTCTTGCACAAATTGAAAAGTTTAAAATTCACCTGTCCACAGGGCACACACAGTGTCCTCCGTACAGCCT
>CAZHRR010000094.1:0-9707 GCA_964534955.1 uncultured bacterium | reverse complement strand
AGAAATACACGCCGTAAGCGACATCAAGGTTTTCTTTCGATTTCAGATTCCAAGTTACACTTCCGGTATGGATATCACCGGGATGGGTGATCGTTTGGATATGTTGTCCCCTGCTTGTAAAGATATGAATCTTTGCATCACTGGGAACGTTGGTGAAGAATATTTCTCGTTCACCTCTTCCGCTGGTAATTCCCGGAGGTAGGGGCGATTCGAAGCGATGAGCTGCATAATAGGGATTGGGCACCACCCTGATTTTGTCCATGGCGGATCGTACCGAGCTATCTTCAATTGTTGGTGAGGGTGATGTAAAAGTATAGAAGTCACCAGTCCGGAATGGTTTAGACATTCCTATGAATAAGGTGTCTCCATCTCCAAAATTGAGTTCAAGTGTATCCGGGTGAGTCTGACGACGAGTGAAAGTAACTGACCACGAATAGTGATAGGCCTCAGTTGTGTCCTCTTCAAAGAAGTAGATCATATCTAAATGGTCGATCAACCCTTTGCGCTGACCGTCAGTAAATAGATAAGGGATTTCTGTTCCATCAATTCGATTGTAAAGACGAAAATTCGTATAATCGCCAGGATTAGGAACAGGATAGTCATGTGCTTGACCGAATTCCGGGTCATCAGAAAAGATAATCATATAGTCATTCGGAATTGTCTTTGGGTATAAATTCAAACTAGGGAAATTTTGCCTCCCTACAGTAAAAAAGTAGGTAGAATCACCGTTGTCTTGCTCCCAATTGCTCCCATCTTCAGTAGTCCACCAATAAGTAAGAGAATCAACACTGCTTATGGACCAATCATTGTCAAACTGGATTCGGATGCCATCGAATACTTCGGAATCCTTTGTCTCTTTCACTAAAGGGGTTTCGTTTTCATCTTTCCACGGGGAATTGTGAATATAGGGACTTTTAAGTATGGGATAGTAATTATACACCATTGTGTGTTGTCCAGAAGTAAGGGAGCCGGCTTCAGAACCACGTATTTTCCCTAGTTTCATGTCGATAACATAGTCGGAAGTATCTAATTCAATTCCCAGGTCATTCCAGACGGTGAAGACGGAATCATAAATGATATTTGTGTTTGGCAATTGCACAAATGAAGTATCATCGGGTACAAAGGAAATCGTAATAGGTGTAGTAGTTCTGACCGTGTAGTAGGTCGTGACTTTAGGGTATTCATCTTCATCAAGGTAATCAACATTGGCTTCGCCAACATCGGGAATGCCGTTGCCGTTCAGATCATCACTTTCATCCCAATCACCGTCATTGTCTACACTATCAGTCGATGTGTCAAGGAATTCCACTTGGTATGTTAGACCAGTTAGTTCTGTCTCATCGACGATATCAACTGCCATAGTTCCAGTGGCTAAATTATCCTCTGAAGGAACAAGCTCAATATCCCTATCGATACTAAATCCAGCAGCTTGAGTTGTTGGGGTTACAACAGCGGTATTCTTATCGGTTATTAATTCACCTGTGGGAAGAATGGAAATAAACTTGCCATTTTCAGCCGGGAAGATATTTTGATCGCTTTCACCGTTATCATAGGCTACCACAGCGTAATAATATGTTTGTCCATTGTAGACATCCTCATCAACGTAGCTGTGGACAAGACCAGTATTGTTGCCCAAGTAGAAACTATATCCTTGTGCTTGCTGAAAGAGTTCTTCTGAAGGATAAAAGTAGTCAGAGATGTCGTCATTAAGATCATATTGAGCAATTGGGGAGTATCCCTCAATCGTCCCGTGGGCGTTAGTGATATTCCGTACATCATTGAAATTCGCATCTGTAGCGCGATATATTTTGTATCCTTGAAAATCCTCCTTTTTCGTGATGGGATCTACACTATATTCCGCTTCACGATCCCAGTAAAGTGTAATTTTGCCATCTTGTGGTACTGCTGTCAATGTCGGCTTGTTAGGGGGTGGTGGGAAGCGGTAATCATTATCGTAGATATTTTGTACAGTTCTCTTATTATTGAACAGATCATCCAGATCGTCGCCATAGACAAGGGCGATGGAAAAAAACTCTGTCTGTCCTGCTCTAAGTGGGAAATAAGCAGAACCGTAAATGAAGTCGCCATCCTCACCTGCAATAGGTTGTCCTTCTGATATAGAACTCGGCGTATCGAAAAAGCCGGGTCTAAGCTTGTCCCACAATGCTTCATCGTCAGCCATGGGGTATTCACCTGAGGGGACAAAATAGTCGAAGCTGGTGAGTCCGATCTGATCTGATTCATTTACATCGGTCCTATCGAAGTTGGGTTCACCACTATCCGGAATCCCGTTGCCCTCTGTACCATCAGGATCGTTTGAATCAGCAATGCCATCTGATCCTACATCATCAAACTCTGGATCCCAATCGCCATCGTTGTCTATTCCATCATCTCTTCGCTCATCGATCATACTGTTATTCAAGCCTTCACCTGATAAGTAATTGATGTATGCCCTGGGGTTCAAAATGTCGAACAAGACCTGTCCGGTTTGGTCTACTTTTCGCTGACGATAATGGAGGAAGTAGTTCTCATCAATGATTCCGTCTAGGTCATTGTCCACACCATCATAGGCATTCGGATTGACAACTGTTTTTCCCTCATTATTTGTATAGATATTGCCTTCAAATAGCCGTGTAACTCCCGGAACTACTGTCAGCGTGAGTCCTCTGGTGGTCAATTGAATAGCTGTATCGGGCATAGTAAAAGTAGTACGATTGTAGTCATCGTCGATGAGCACGAGAACATCACCGCTGTTTACTACATTAGTAGTGTCAAAATCTTCCTCTGTGAATAAAGGCGCAGGAACATATTCGGGATAACTGTTGTAGTCACCGTCGTTATCGATACCGTCAAAAGGATTTCCGGGGCTTTCCAGGAAGGCATATCCCACAATGCCGACAGGTCCAACCCATTTAGGATTTCGACTACAATCGTTATCATAGTCACCTGTATAGGTAATATCGTCATTAACATCAAAAAAGGACCAATCGTCGTCATATTCTCCCCGGTCTTCAGTGCTTGTAACTCCTACATAAGTTCCTACTAACATTCCGAATGTGACCTTTGTGTAGTCAGTGGTACTTGTGTTGGTTACTTCGTATAGCCAGAATAGGCAGTCCTGAGCAAGAAACTGCTGCCATTGCATCCCCCGGACTTTCACTTCTAAACCCAGACCATTTCTACCTGTATTGATAGAGTCTGGCTTGAAGGCAACATCCCAAATGTTGTACTGAGGAAAGTTAAACTCCTCGTCGTTATCATCATCCATCACGAAATAGCTTTCCTGCTGGATGTTTTGGATGTCTTTGCCGAAGAAACCATTCCAGGAGTCTTTCCAGCCCGGATTACTGGGATCATCAAGTTTGTCTGGCCAATAGGGAGGCCATGTGTTCGGATCAGTACTTATGGCAATCCGCTCCTGGGATTCGTTCAGATAGCCAGATACGGGTTCAAATGTCCATGTTTTGCCTGTTGGTGATTCTTCCATTCCCGTGGATGTAGGGCGACTTACCGGAGGAACGACAACAGAATGGAAAGTGACAGGATTGCCTGCGGTATCAATTGAGGATACTTCCACGCCAATCAGTGGACTGACATCGCCGATATAACCGTTATTATCGTTTATCCAGGCGCCTCGAGGACCTCCAGTTGCAGGTTGACCTACAACACCCCAGTTTCCGAAGACAGTCCGAACCAGGTTTCCGTTGTGAATACCTATTCTTCTGTATTCACGCCCTGATGGTTGTTGTCCTTGAAGCACGGAAATGGTAAGTACCCAGAGAATAGTATTTCGTACCGAGTTGCTAAAAAGCATAGTCAACTCCAAATTCAATCCTTCTTGGCAGGGAATAAAATGTCTCATTTCTATACCATTCTTTAATGGTATTTACATACTCATGGGTATTCTGGCTTATGGCGATTGCAATGTCCTTGGTTTCATCAGCAACCCCGGAATCATCATAAACATTGAGATGATTTAGGTGGTCAAATAGGTTTTCAATCCGGATGAACATCGTTATCCTATTTCTCATAAGCTGGATCGAGTAATATGCCCTAACATCAACATTCCACGTCAATGGTCTTTTAGATGAGTTGAGCACAAGGGTGGATATGTCTTGTACAGATTCAGGTGTGTACGGCAGCCCGGACCCTACTTGGGCTATAACACTGCTACCCCAATGAAGTGCATTGAATGACACTGATGTATTAAATGTGTGTGTTTGATCCCAGTTAAGTCGCGCTAAATGGATTTCTGGTAGCTGATTCGCAGCAGCAGCATTTCGTGCCTGTTCAGGATCAGATGCTGTCCCTTTAGCAATTTGATATGTATAGTCAACGGTTCCTGACCATCCTTGGGCTTCTACCATGATAAGGGAGAGAACAACACCGCGTATATAAGCGAAATCGGAATTTACCAGTTTGCTGTAAGTACTTGACCCACCGAATATAGTGATCTCTTCCGCTCGTGTTCCGGTAAGGTCACGGATATCCCTGAAATAGGTTGTGGCATCAAGTGCCAAACTTGGAGCCAATTGTAGTTTTACTCCCAACTCTCCGCTTACCGTTTTTTCCGGTCGCAGGTCTGCATTACCGATTACACCAATATTGCCGGTGCCTTGACCAAGATCAAAATCGGGATTCATATACAGAAGGTTAAAACGGGGGGTCTGAAAAAAGTGACCGTAGGAGAAGTGAAAAACACCTCTGTCCGTAAATGGAAAGGATGCACCGAGTCGAGGGCTTATTTTCCATTTTGGAGATGTATCATTGAACCAATGTGAAAGACGGTCTTCATAGGTGACAGATGCTTCTCCCTCGTCTTGTATGCCGTTATTATTTGTGTCCTCATATCGATTTTCCGGTCTTATCGGATTGAAGATACTGGGATCCGAAGGGTCGTCCAGTACTTGTCCTTTAGGATCGAAGTAATCAAAACGAATACCAATATTCACAATGAGTTCATCAAATTCCATCTTGTCTTGGATGTATGTACTGAACTCCATTGGTTCGAAAATGTAACTGCTCGTGTAGATAGAGGAATCCGGTGGTTCGACTGGATCAATTAGAAAGGGGTCATCATCTGCAAGATCAATTGAGGCCTTTTCATCCGGAGGACGCATTTCTGTGTTAAAGTAGGAGAGGGTATGAGAGCGGTACTCAATGCCCCCTTTCAGGAGATGTTTAGGTGTTATCTGACTGTTGAAATCACCTTTGAATGTGGATGTGATTGTCTCCCGCTCAAATACACTGTTGTTGGTTCCACCTGTATAGAAGCTGTAGGGCTGCGTGTTCAATAGCATCGAATGGATATACTTCCAGTCGTTTTCCTGCGAGTAAGTACGATGAAAGTACTGTTTCTGGAAGCGAGTAAAACCCAATGTATAATAGGTCTTGTTACTCAGGCTCTGGTGTATCTGTGCAAGATAGGTTAGTCCGTTGTTATGTCTTGTCAGGTTACCATCCGGATTGTATTTGTACATGCGCTCATAGTTCTGGGAGGTTACATTATCTCCGATAATGTTGAAGCGAAACTTGAGTGTAGGCGATAATCTCCAAATGAGTTTGGCTTGGGCATACGTTTTTTGGTTCCACTCCATTGGTACAAACTGATTGTTTCCTTGCCCAGGATATGTTGTGTCACCATTTGTGACCTCTGGTCGGGAAAGATGAAAATCACCTATGGAATCTGTGTAGGCGATGTTGTTAGGATTAAACCGGCGCTGACCCTCGTATACACCCTGAAAATAAATCCATCGGGCATTAAGGTAATAATAAAGTTTCTTGGGGATGATACTACCCTGCAGACTACCGTCAATATTCCGTGTCGTCATCGGGTTGAATTGGTCAATGTTTAAAAATATGTTATCATGAGAAGAGAGATAATCTCCACCGTATAACGAGATATTAGCTGATAAACGATCTGAGCCATCTTTTGTAATTATATTGACGATACCACTCATGGCCTGTCCGTATTCGGCATTAAAAGCACCTGATATGAGTTGCATTTCTTCTACTGTGTTTTTATTTACGTTAACTACTGACTCTCCGTCAAACACATCCGTAACGGGGACACCATCAATCCAGTAGGCAACCTCACCACCTCTGCCTCCGCGAAGATGCCCATTGACAAATCCTGCTTGGAGTTCAAGTGCCTCCGATACCTCTGTGATAGGCAGTATTTCAAGCATCTTCGAGTTCACAATTGCAGTAGTGGCAGTCAGATCTTTCTTGATAAGCTCCCGCTTTGCCACAACAGTAACTTCTTCTCCTCCAATTACTTCCATTCCCAGGGTGAAGTCAGCTTTGGTAGTGAGGTCAGCAACTACCTCAACATCAGTCATATTCACTGACGCATACCCTATCATCATTGCCCTCAGAGTATAATTGCCCGGCGGTACATTCAGTATGAGATAGTCACCGTTGGTATTTGTAGCAGCGCCCATAGTGATGCCAAGTACAACGATGTTACAACCAATAAGAGGAGACATAGATTCTTGATCGATGACTCGACCTGTGATCTTTCCGGAAGTACCAGCCAGTAACAACTGGGCTGCTAACAATAGTGCGAAAGAGTATTTGAATTGATATGTTGTCATTGTGACCGAGATCTTAACATAAAGATCTTTGCAGATTTACTATTAATAGTGTCAAGATTGTCGTTAGTATTGAATGCCAATAGAATCTCCCATTCGTTTGAATCCATATTTACTATGCTATCTGGAATTGAATGAGTTTTTTGGGAGCCATTGAATAGCATACGAATTACCTCATCGCTGTAGGTCCGTTCAAAGGCGAACAGATTTCTTTGATCGTCCACCAGAACCGTGCGGTAGCTCCCATACCGCAGGGCTGGGTACTCCTTCCTGAGTTTTATCAGTGAACGGTAATAATCAAACAACTCTCCATCCACTTCAACTCGATCGGCCTGTCGGGGATGTCCCAGCGGGTGTGTAGTTTCTGTCTCGTACTCGAACTCACTCCACACCATAGGCTTGCGGCAATCAGGATCATCAGCGCCCCACATGCCTACTTCGTCTCCATAATAGATGTAAGGGGCTCCCAGATAGGTAAACTGGAAAGCGAGGATGACTTTCTGCTTTTGCCGTTCAGCATCGTTCGGTCTTCGGACGTCAAACTCCGGGTTGTATTGCAGATTACCGCCATGGTCTATCCACCGGTCAGGATTTACCACTGCTGAAGCCAGGCGTTCGCAGTCGTGGCTGCACATTATGTTCTGTAGTCCGTAAGATACATCCAATCCGTAATCTTCACGTATGTCGGCAAGTAACCTGTCGAGGTCTGTAGCTGTTATCTGCCACTCCTCATCGTTGAAGAACTTGTACATAGCGTCGCCGAAGCGGTAGTTCATGACAGCAGTGAAGCCGTCATTTCCCACCCATGGTGAAGCGTCGTACTGGACATTGTTGAAATAGTCTTCCCACCAGATCTCCGCTGTGGTGTAGGCATTGGGATTAATCTCCTGCACCCAGGAACTGAACTCTCTCCAGAAGTCTTGCCCGACCATTTCCGCTACATCAAGCCTCCAGCCGTCAATTCCGTCTGAAGGGTCGCCATCCCCGTTAGGATCCATCCACCGCTTCACGATCTTGTGTAAGTGCTCCCGTATTGGTGGTAAAAGGTTACTATCCTCTTCCTTGAGTTCTGGAAGGTCGGGAACATTGAACCACCCTTTGTAGCTGAATTCATCTTCCGGTGTAGCTGGGTCATCGAAGGATTTTATATAAAACCAGTCAGCATAGGGACTTTTTTCGCCGTGCTCTCTGGCGTGTTGAAATGCCCAGAACGGAATCCCCACATGATTGAAAACTCCGTCAATAATGATGTGCATATCACGGTTATGAACTTCTTCCACAAGTTGGAGAAAAAGCTGGTCAGCGGCAGTCCACTGCCATGTGGAGGGATCGGTAGGGTCTTCCTCTGCCCAGATGCGTTCGTCTCCTTCGGGATCGGAACCGAAGTTGTTGTCTATGTGGCGGTACATTGCAGTACCATACTTATGTGATGAAGGTGATTCGAACACAGGGTTCAAGTATAGGGCATTCACACCCAGTTCTTCAAGGTAATCCAGTTTATCAATGATTCCCTGAATGTCACCTCCGTATCTGCGGAGTTGAGCGTTGTAATAGAATCCTTGACCATTAGCTTCTTCCCACGGCTGAAGCTTGTACCAGTCGCTGGTCCAGGGAGTAACTGACCACTGTTCCTGCTTATCATAGGGCCACGTGCCGTCAAGTGATTCAATGGTAGGATCGTTGTGGGGATCACCGTTGTGAAAGCGTTCAGGGAAGATTTGGTACCAAATGGCATCGCTGGCCCAGTCAAGAGGTTGGCATACAGAAATGTTTACTGCAGCCAGGAGAATCATAAGTGTTAATTTAGGTTCCACTTTTTTTCAGTTTTACCTTGCGAATAGTTCGCTTATATTTAGTAACTCACAAATGAGTTACTTTCGCTTACAGAATATAAGCGATTTTCAAAGTAACCGCCAAATAAATGATTAAATTCTTATCCGCAAAGAATTTAGAAAAGAGTAAATAGTGCCAACCGAGAGAATAATAATCGACGTTTTAGGTGAGCTTGGTCTTCCCGTGAACGCTGCAAAAGCTTATCTGGCCCTGTTGAAGAAGAACCCTTCAACAGGATATGAGATAAGTGCTGAGGCTGGTATTCCGCGATCTGCCATTTATACCGTGCTTAATAGATTGAAAGATACCAATATGGTCAATGAGATCGGAACAGGGCCCCGGAAGTTTGTACCATTAGCACCGTCATCACTGATGGAGCATCTCTCCCGGGTAAATGAAGAGAGGATTGAATCACTGAAGAGTGCTTTTGATTCTCTCGATATAGATGAAGAGGCATTTGACTTCTGGCACCTTCACGGATACAGGAACCTTATCCTCAAGATGAGGGAGGGCATTAGCCGAGCTGAGGGGAAAATATTTGCAGCGTTGTGGTGCAGGGAACATAATAAGATAGTCGATGAGTTGAAAACTGCGGCTGATCGAGGGGTTGATGTTGTTACATTTTCGTTCTGCAGACTGGATGAGCCAGTAGGGACGGTTATCTCCTACGGCATGGAAGAAAACGAGTTGCGGAAAATCTGGAATCCTAAGATAATCATGGTTTTTGATCTCAAAACAGCCATAATGGGGAGCGCCTCCGAGAAGCAGAGTAACCGAGCCATTTGGACCAACAATGAAGCTATTACCGAAATTGCTATGAACCATATGATTCTGGATATCACTCTTGCTGGGCAGAGGTTAAAAATGGACGTAAATCCTATTGTACAGAAGATGATGAAATGGTCTGATTTCCATTTGGAGGAAATGATCAAAAACCACCAGAATAGTGCCCCCTGAGCGAAAGGTTTACTTTTATGGTTCATAGCAATAATACGTACCCAAACGAAAAAGTTATAAAATAATTAAAGAGGAAGTAGGACGAATTTGACAAATTTAATGTATCACTCTTTAAGCATAAGGGCTCAGATAAATCACTTACATCACTTACCCCACCTTTCAAGGTGGGGGCAAAAAGTACAACCCCAACCCGGGCTTTAGCCCAAGGAAAGGTATAATAATGGCTTTTATTAAAATTTGCCTGCCCGCCCTCTCCGCCAGCAGACGAATCGGGAGCAGGCGGGGATTCATTTCGTTTGGACAACAAAAAACAGACAACCATTT
>CAZHRR010000093.1:0-9740 GCA_964534955.1 uncultured bacterium | reverse complement strand
TCTTCGCCCAGAATCCAGTCCACGATGAAGTAGTCGCGCAGATTGATGTTGCCTGATTCCACTACTTCGTTGGCACAGGCATCAAAAGCATAACCGGCTGTTTGGATGGCAGGCCCGTGGCGGCGGATGAAGTCGAATGTGTTGGTGGTGCCGTTGACACGATCAAAGCCGTTTACCACCAGGATGGGAACTTCTTCCGAAGTTGGAATTACTCCCAGCACTTCTGTCATGGGACTCTCCCCGTGTTCGTTTGCCGCTGATACCTGGATGTAGTACAGTTCCCCCTCAGTCAGATTGGTCAAGACTACAGGTTCACTTGAAAAGGTTGCGAGCAGCTCTGAACTACCTGCGAACCAGTGGTAGATGTTAAACTCACTGGCGCCGCTTGGCGTAGAAAAGCTGATTTGCACCGAGCCGTCGCCTATATTGATGATACTCAGATTGGTGGGAGTAGTAGGTGGTGCCGTGGCTCCGAAGTGATCAGCCAACGCTCCCCACAGCTCCGGTTCTGTGCCGTCGTATCCCAGTGCCCAGATACCGATACCCAGTAAGTCCTCGTCGATGGCAAGCTCGTACTTGAGGGAAAGAGATAGACTGTCGTCATACCACCCCTGATGCCAGTGACTGCTGCCATCTTGATAGCGATACCACGGTGTCTGCGATTCATCGTTCCATAGGGGACCATAACTTTCGGCCAGGGCAATGGCTTCGGAGTAGAACTTGGCATCGCCGCTCCCAGTGGTAGGGGCTCCAGCACTGCCGGAGGTAGTTGGCCATTCGTAGCCGTAGTATGGCAGCCCCAGGATAATCTTGTCCCGTTCGTTACCGGTCTTGGTCAGGTAGTCGTTCACAGTCCAGGTGATGTTATAAGTCCCCCAGCCTGTGAGAGGAGAGACAGGTCCTGCCGTGGAACTGCCGCTCCAGTGATAGCCGTAGCCCATGATCATCAAGCCGTCGCAGGCGTTGGCGAGAGCATCATAGTTAAAGGCGTTGGACCAGTCCACTGCCGGGGTGGCCATAGTTACTTGAGAGGCTGGGTTTGCCTCGTGGAAAGCTGAAGTGAGATCAGTCATGAATGTGGTAAGATTGTCACGCTGACTGGAGGGAACACCCTCAAAGTCGATATTTACACCGTCAGCCCCGGCATCGTTTACCTCTGATAGGAGATTATTGATTAGCGTCTGCCGGTTGGAGGCGCTGCTTAAAAGCTGAGCTATTTGATCACTGTTAAAGAGGATTACCACCAGTGAGACCTCTGTTCCGTAGGAGTGTGCCAAGTTGATGAGACTCGTTACAGGCCAGCCGTGATGATCAACAATGTTTCCGTTTCCATTGGTCTCAACTCCGAAGTATGCAATGGTGGAGATGAGATTGTAGTTATAATTCTGCCACGCCGTACCCATCCAGTAGGGGTGATAGCCGAACACTTCCTGGGAAGGAGCTGTTCGTCGTGCCTGTATTGGGATAGAAGCACCGTAGGGTTCGGCTTTGAGGTCAGGATACAGTACCCGGTAGTATTCGTGCTGTTCTTGATGAATACTTTTGTGGGACTGACTGGTTACACTGTTCGCTAGTAGTAAGGTAATCACTAAAAAGAGTGATGTTTGTATTTGTTTCATAAGTATTAATCTCCGTTCCAGTCACAAGCAGCAAAGATATCTTCGATGGTCTCCTGTCTTCTGATAAGTCTTGGTGTGCCGTCCTCAAGCAGCACTTCAGCCGGTCTGGGACGAGTGTTGTATGGACTGGACATGACATAACCGTAGGCGCCGGTGTCCATGATGACCACCAAGTCACCTTCTATCAGATCTGGGAGTTCTCTGTCCAATGCCAGGCGGTCAGTGTTTTCACAGATACCTCCGGTAACGTCAGCTGTCTGCGATACCGGTGCATCGGTAACACCAATTTTGAGGATGTGATGGTAAGCATTGTAAAGAGCCGGCCGGACAAGTGTGTTCATACCGGCGTCCAAACCCACGTATTGTTTATAACTCTCCTTTATGCCTGTTACCCGGCTGAGAATGAAACCGGCGTCCGCCACTAGAAACTTCCCTGGCTCGATGAACAAGGCAGGAGAGTTGTATGAGTTCAAATCGTAGAATTTACTAAAGACCTTCCCGAGACTCTCGAAAAGCTCAGTTATATCAAGAGGTGATTCGTCTGGCTTATACGGTACACCAAATCCACCGCCCATGCTGATGTACTCAAACGAGATTCCAAGCGACTGCTCAATCTCCCCTGCAACAGTCAAGATAGCTGTGAGGAGATCAGCGAAATAGTCAGGGTCGAGATTGCCGGAACCGGTCATGCACTGCAGGCCAAACTTTTCTACTCCATCGCCTTGAGCTAGGCGATAGGCATCAATTATTTTCTTTCTTGGTATACCAAACTTGGCTTCTCGTCCAGCGGTAACAATGGCGGGAAAGCGACCTTTACCAAAACCGGGATTCAGCCGGAAAGAGATTTCTTCCGGAATTGCGATCTTCCTTAGGCGGAGGTAACTGGATGAGTCGTCCAGGTTCAGATGTATCCCTGAATCGAGGGCAGTCTTGAGCTCCTCCGGACTTTCATAATTACCTGTGTAGATGCACCGTTCAAGCGGGATGTTGAGCTTCTGAGCTACATAGAGTTCGCCAGAGCTGGAGCAGTCTGCGCCCAGCGAGGGTGCTGCCCCCAACAGAACGGATATAATGTGAGGATTGGAATTGGCTTTCAGAGCGTAGCAGATCTGGGACTTAGGGAAGGTGCTGGAGAGTGCATCTTCCATACGGCGGGCGTTATGCTTAAGTCGGGCAGCGTTGTAAACATAAAGGGGAGTTCCATATTCTGAAGCGAGTTCCTCTGCGAGATCCCTATCTGAGATGAGTTCCTGAAGTGGATGGAATGTGTCTGCCATGATCATCGTTTGAAAGTTAGACTTAACCGATCAAAGATACGTTGATTCGATTAACATCTCAATCGATTTACCTAAAGATCATGGTAAAGCTCGTCCTCCCTGAATCTGCCATCTCACGGAATTTTTTACTTATAGCATTTTTGAACATGTTTCTGGTCACTGGAATGAGAAGAATGAAACCGAAGATGTCAGTAAGAAGTCCCGGTGTAAGCAGAACGATACCACCGATAAGGATGAGTAACCCATCAACCAGTTTATCAGCCGGCATATTACCCATCTGCAGTTCATGCTGAATCTCCATCCAGATCCACATCCCCTGCGAACGTGCCAGAGCTGCCCCAAATATACCAGTGGCAATTACCAGGAAGATAGTAGGCCAGAAGCCGATCTCTCGTCCCAGCTCGATTAGCAGCATCAATTCCAGCAAAGGAATGCCGATAAAGATTAAGAGTAGTTTCGCCATGGTGTCTGAATTTTGGCAGACTGAAACAAAGTAACAACCTAAACATCGAGAACTTTGCATACACTTAACCAAGGCATTATATTCCGCCTCATGAACAGTGAGCAAGTTAAGAAATTGATTGAGGAGAGTCTATCCGGAGCAGCTGTGGAGGTGATAGACGAAAGAGGTACTGGTGATCATTTCAGTGCTGTAGTGGAGTGGACCGGATTCGAAGGACTCTCTTTGCTGGAGCAGCATCAGAAGGTTTACGAAGCAGTTGGTGAACTTCTCACGAGGGAGATTCACGCTCTTCAATTAAAGACGTTTACGCCAGAATCGGTATAAGGGGAAGAAGGAAAATGGACCTAAAAGAAAAAATCCAGAACGACATTCTTGAGAATCCAGTAATTCTGTATATGAAGGGAACTCCGGATAAGCCCATGTGTGGATTTTCTTATGCTGTGGTTGAGACACTCAACCAGTACGAGGTAGAATATGAGACAGTCAACGTCCTGGAAGATTCCGAGATCCGAGAAAGGCTGACAGAAATATCCAACTGGCCTACAATCCCGCAGCTCTTTGTGAACGGTCAGCTGGTAGGTGGATGTGATATTACCCTGGAACTTCATCAAAACAGCGAATTAGAGAAAATTCTCAACAGTACCAAGTCCTCTACTGAATAAATAGTCACAAATTCCCTCTCGATCTTCTTTGTCACTTTCGCCCAATGTACTATATTTGCCCGCCTTATTTGGCTCCATCGTCTAGTAGTTACCCCGACGTCCGGGGAGGTTTTTTAAACCTTGTAATTCCCCAGGAATCCCTTAGGGACAGGCCTTACCTATCCGCCACCCGTACGTTCTACGTGAGGGGCAGGCGGGGACTTCCCGATTCTCTGCCCTCATCGGGATAAACTTCTCTTCCCCATACTTCATAAAAAACCAATCTTACATCGAGGTTAATAGAATATTCCTCCTTGCGTTACCATTCCTGTTACTAAAAACTAAGAATTTGTAGACAGAATTTTCTTTAATATGTCAAAATCGCTATTCTTGTTAACAAAAATAGTCAATCCTGTCTGATTTTGTTAATCAAAGTGGAAGAATGACTGTTAATAATTGGTTTTGAATAACCGTGTTTGAAGTAGAGAATGTTCTCCCTATTTGTTAACCAAAGGCATTCTTTTCAGATTCTTTTCAGATTATGTTAAATCCGTTTCAATTGAAACCATCACCGTTTATGAATCGTTCGTCCACACTCATAGCCAATAGATTTATAACCTGTCAACCGTCGTTTATGCATTCTTTCCAGTATTGGGATTCCCTTATCTAAATAATCGTAGATAATTACTTCTTTTTTCATGTCGTGTAAGCGATGTAATCTTCCCGCATATTGTACCAATACACCTTTCCAGGAAACCGGCATCGTAAGAAAAAGCGTATCCAGACGAGCATCATCAAACCCTTCTCCCAAATACCTGCCAGTAGCAAGGATGATTCGATCTTCATCATCCGCAATTTCATTCAGTTTGTCCATCGCTGACCGTCTTTGTTTCTTCCCCATTCCGCCTTTGAATACAATTACATTTTCTATTATAGATGACAGCAAGGACTCTAATTTTTTAAGATGCTCACGTCTTTCGGTTAATACAACTGGTGAACGTCCATTTTTTACCACCCCGTTCACATCATCAACAATGGCTTGACTTCGCGTATCATCTCCGGCTAATGCTGAATATATTTCATGGATTTGTAAATTCTCTTTTCCTACCAAATCCACCGGTAATTTGAAATCTGTTTCTTTGAAAATCACTTTGTGTGAAAATGGTCTTTCTTTTGCCTGCTTACGATGAGATACTGAATATCGTATTGGGCCAATATTCATATAAATAATCGGATGGTGTCCGTCTTTTCGTGTAACTGTTGCAGACAGTCCGAGCATATGTTTTGCTTTACTCTGTCTAGCAACAATCTCAAAACTCCGCGCGGAAATATGATGACATTCGTCAACAATCAAATGGCCGTAATCACCGACTATATCATTTACCACACCCTTTTTACTTAAACTCTGGATCATCGCCACGTCAATTTTGCCGGTGGGTTTCCATTTTCCGCCACCGATTTGTCCAATATCCGCAGGATCAATGTCTAAAAACATTTCAATGCGCGCAATCCACTGATCCATAAGTTGCCGTCGATGAACCAGAATCAATGTATTCACTTTACGTTTTGCAAGTATATTAATGCCGATCACCGTTTTCCCGAAAGCGGTTGCAGCTGATAAAATACCAGAATCATATTTCAATAATTCATCAATCGCTCTTTCCTGCTGTGGACGAATATCTCCTTGAAAATTTACACGTAACTGTTTACCAGAATATCTCTCATCAATAATGTTGATTTTTACAGAGAGTGAACCAAGCAATTCTGTAATATCTTCAAGACATCCACGGGGGAGTCCGATATGCTTTGGGAATTCTTCATGGCAGGCAATAATCCTGGGTTTGTTCCACGTGGATAAGCGCATCGCCTGGGTTTTGTAAAATTCCGGATTTTGAAAGGCTGCCAATCGGATTAAACGATTCAATAATGCCGGTGGTAATCCCTTTTTCTCAATGTAAATCTGATTGCCAATAACCAATTCAATTTCTTTAGGTAAATCACCGACGATTGGTTGTTCTTTTTGTTTTCGTGATGGTGGGGCAGTCCAGGGCTTTTCATCATTTTCATCTGTAAAAACACTTCGGATACCAACAATCTTCCCCTTACGGATTGCTTTATCCACAATGGATTTAACCTGACTCAAATCCATTTTTTTTACGGACGAAAAAAATGACCATTGATCCAGATAGGGTATAAAATTATCATCAACAAATATACTGTTTCCCTGTTCTCTTGGCCGGGCCTGCAAAGGCAGAGCAATCAGATTCCCGAATCCACCTTTTGGCATTGTATCCTGGTTAGGGAAGAAACGGTCGTAAGAGTCAAAACCAATCCCTGGACGTAATTCCATTGTTTCAGTTAAGATAAATGTTCCCATTCTTCTTGCCATTGTTGCTGGAATTGGTTCTGAAAAGAAAATCCAGATATGGCAGCCATTCCCCGATCGGGACCGTTCAAATTCAGCTGGGATCTGATTCTTCCGACAGGTTTGTATATATGCCAACGCGTCTTGTTGCCAGGTCGCTTTGTCAAAATCCACAGTCAGAAAATTACAGGTTTCATTAGGGAGTAAAGGATAAACACCGATGGTAAAATCTCTTTGTGCGGCAGCATCAGGATCGTAACCTAATAGATGATTGCGAATCACATCATCCGTAATCGGGAGAAAATCCCTGTTTTCGCAATCGGCGCATTTTATTTTCGGCTTTTCACAGATCCCGGGAATCCATTCGTTACCACACGCCGGTTGGTAACCTGAACGACCGGTTTTTAAACTCTCAAATCGTTTTGGATATACATCTTCTCTTCCTTTGAACAGACTGCGGAAAAGTGTGATCTTATCAGAATGATGGGATTGAGTGGTGATTATCGAATTCAGTGGTGTGGCTTGAGAGGGAATATCATCAGACTCCCCCCGCATCTTTTCCAACTTGCTTAGTTTCTGAGAAAGTTTTCTCCTCCTTCTGTCCAATTCATGGAGTTCCCGGCGGATGAGTCGTATCCGCTTTTCAATGTGATTGTCACCGGGAGATACGGTCATCCAAATCTAAACCTTTGAAAAACTCACTAACCCAAGCAATAACGTCAACCATGTTTTGAATCGATAAAATCTCCCAGAATATCCGTTTCTGGTGTTTTCCTTTAATCTGATTTATTGGCACCCTGCAATAAGTTTCAAATTCCTCTAACAAACTTTCTTTGAACTTTTTGATGATCCGACCTTTATCAGGTCCAGCAATGGTATTGAAGTATAGTTTCTTCTCCAGATTATACAGGTTGCTGATTATTTCTTTTATTTTGATATCATTATCCCTAAGAAGTTGAAACATGATCATCAACTTTCTGCCAACTATAGCCCAGCCAGATACATTTCGATTAATGGATCTTCTCAAATAAAGAGATTGAAAATCATCGATTCTTTTCTTGTATTCCGTATTGATCGGGAAATCAATCAAAGACAATTCTTCTAACTGTTTTTCAACATCTTCAAATATTTTAGTAACATTAAATCCTATCCCTCTGGCTTGAGCTTCCTTCTTTGCCAGTATTAAGTAAGAGTCTCTTACCCTCACAAGATCAATCTTGTCAATATTCCAAGTAATAAGGGCATCGATATCATAGAGCTGTTTGATTTGTTCATCTGCCCTATCATTTTGAATACCAATCGTATTCGGCCCGAGTGTTGTCAATTTATCAGCCAGTAAACTGTCTAAGGGAAGGATCTGGTAGGTTCTATCTGTTTCTACGGAAAATATCTGAGGAGAAGAACATTTAAACAAATCGGTTGGATTTTTACTCAATAAGAACTCAACCTTTATTTCTTGGATAGAGGTTTGAGCGTGTTCTGGCCCAGCTGCAAGCTCAACTGGTTTACATTCCGAAGGAAAAGTAACATAATAGGTTAATAACGGTAGGCTTGTTTGTGGTTTTTCTGGTTTATGCGAACGGAATCGGAAGAACTTCTCATCAGCATTGAAACGATCTTCGATTTGTCTTATTGTTCCTTCAACTTCCTCTATAGAAACAGAACATATTATATCGATATCTACGCTGCTCCGTTGATAGTCGATTGGCAAATAGAACTGTACAGCAGTTCCGCCTTTCAGCACAACTCTATTTCTCAAGATTCGCTGGATCTGCATAAACATCTCCAGATCCCACAAAAAAAGTTCAAGTTTGGCTATGTTTTTGAAACCGTGTTGATTTAATCGCCGATTCAATGTTTCGTAAGAAAAGTTTTCAGCCTTATGTAATAATACTTCCTTTGGAAATCCCATATCCTAACTCACAGATTTTAATAGCTCTACAAATTTAAATGCCTGATCATTTATGGATCCGCTTTCAAATATGAAACGAATATCCCGCTGTAAACTTCTTCGAGAGGCAATTTTGACTAACCGTTTGCCATCAAGCCCGGTTCGTCGTTTCAAATTACTGTAAATCCTTACTAGCTCCTGCAATGACAGGGGGTATTTTTTCCGGGTTACCTCATAATACAGATCAACAAATGCCTTTTCGAAAGTCGCAATTCCATTCTCTGCATAGGAAAATTCTCTGGTAATACCAAGTAATACGATATCGCCTATCAGCACTAAATCGCTGATTTCAGGATAACGCCTTACTTTCGAGTAATCAATAGCGTTTATTTTACTGGCACGTAAATGTTCTATTATATCGCTCACACTGTATTTATCTACAAACACCAAAACTGGGTATTTTTCTGGCACATGTAACATAAATATGGAAAGAATATCCAGCCCACTTACGAAGAATTCATACCCACTCTCTATGAGAACATTATAGGTTTTTTCTGCCAAAATTGATAGTATTGGCCTGAGATTCTCCTTGTCCCGTACACCTTTGAACGAATACAGACCTTTCCCTAACCTCTGGATATAACCGTGGCTATATAGATTCCAGGCACTCCAGTTTAAAGTACTTTTTTTCTCCTGCAGGATCTCTTCCATATCTGAAACAGTGAAGGAGTCTCTTTCCCCCAGATACTTCCTCAGGATTCCTGCTTTGTTTTCCAAACTTAAACCTTTACCCATTTTGCACTCCAAATTGTATGGTAAATTAAAAAATTTTTTCACAGTAAGCAATAAATAGTCGCCAATCTATAAATGGCGACTAATATTAGTATGTTAAGTAATTTTAAAGGGAAAACAATTCGGAATTGGTAGCATTATAGGAGTAAAACGCCTATTGGCGCTTGCCTACCACTAAGATAGAATCCTATCAGAAAATCCGAATGTGTCGGATAATATGCTAACATTTTTACCGATTACAAGAGCACTCTTCACAAATACTTAACTTAAACTTCCTCTCAAATCATATTAAAATGGAAACTCTGAACCAATACGATGTGGAGTATGAGTCTGTAAACGTATTGGATGACCCGGAGATCCGAGAAAGGCTGACAGAAATATCCAACTGGCCTACAATCCCGCAGCTCTTTGTGAACGGTCAGCTGGTAGGTGGATGTGATATTACCCTGGAACTTCATCAAAACAGCGAATTAGAGAAAATTCTCAACAGTACCAAGTCCTCTACTGAATAAATAGTCACAAATTCCCTCTCGATCTTCTTTGTCACTTTCGCCCAATGTACTATATTTGCCCGCCTTATTTGGCCCCATCGTCTAGTGGTTAGGACGTCAGGTTTTCGACCTGAGAACAGGGGTTCGATTCCCCTTGGGGTCACACCCTGCTAAAGCCCGATTTTTCGGGCTTTTCTTTTG
>CAZHRR010000092.1:0-9866 GCA_964534955.1 uncultured bacterium | reverse complement strand
GCGCTCGTTTTCCAAGACTGCACTCATCCCATCGCCAAAGTGCTTCTCCAGACTCAGCTTAAACTCGCTGTAAACTTCTCTACCAGAGTTGCCGAGAGCTTTCTTCATAGCCCAGTCAATGGAATACTGAAATGGTTTTGACAATTCCACCATGATTCGCTGGAGAGTATCTGGACCATAGCGCTTGGCAATGAACTTCACCAGTGCGAAGCCGGCATTATATGTGGACTCATTACCGATGCCGCTCTTACCGAAAGTATTCATCTCAGTGAAGCTGAGGAGACTGTTATGGAGCACGCGGTCACGAAGTATCATATCACGATGAGAATCCCAGAAATCGTAGGTGGCTCCCTCAAACATGTACTGAGCCGTACCCTCCGCCAGCCACGGCGGGACGACCGTTCCTGGAATGGGATAGGAGACCAGCGTATGCGGATAGCCGTAGAGAACATCCTCCCGCTTCTCCTCCTCATAACCGATCCACTGGAAGTAGCCACCGGGGATATTGTGCCCAAACTTCATCGCCTTTTGCAGCGAGACAATGTGAGTAAACTCATGCGTGATCACATCTTGAAGCCAGCGATGGCTGCCGCGGAGATCAAAGTCCAAAGGTGAAGCCCAAATCTCGATTTTATTATCGTAGTAGTAGGCGGCGCCGTTGGAGAAGTCGTCCATATCGAGAAAAGTCAGGTGTGTTTTTTGGGGAGGCTCACAGTCATAAAGTTCAGTCACAAATGGGTAGATGGTTTCCGCTACGGCTGCCCCTTCCCGGGCTGTCCGCTCCGTGCCATCATAGAAATTGATGACGAAGTGGTCCGTCTCGAAGGATTGCCACTCAATCTCGGGGTGGTTGTAGGTTACTTGAGAAAGAAGGAATGGCTGCAAAAGGAATACCACGTATACACAGAGGTTATGTAGAGATAAAAATATACTTACTTTGTGATCTCTGCGATTCTTTGGCATGATTTTACTAAAATTCGACATTGATTTGTACATCTTCTACCAATTACCACATCTTGTGTGGGTAGTTTGTTTACAATTAACCCAATAAGCTACCGCTAAGAGTCTACATTCTATCACGGCAGACAGGTTGCTTACAGTTTTAAACTCACCCCCTTTCCACAGGATCCTTCGGACACTGCGTGAAGCCCCCTCTCTTATGAAGCAGAGGGGGAAAACATTAATAAACATCAATTTATGCATCCCTCTCTTTATAAGAGAGGGACCGAGGGTGAGTTCGAAAAGCTGAGATTTGTCTTTCAAAACTTCCTTAGTGCATCAACAAAAATATTCTCACATATCAAGTGAGTACGTTAATCAATCTAATTGCTGGAATTTCAATATGTTGTGTTGTTACCACGCCTCTAATTAAGGAATCAGGGTTTTCAATGAATGACGGCGATCTTGACGATCTTGTTTTCCCAGCCGCTGCCTTTTGTAGCTTTCACATTGGCAAAATAGACGCCGCTCTCCACACTGTTCACGTCCCAAACCACTTCATTGACTTCCCCCTGCATGAGATTGTCGAACTGAATCCGCTCCACGAAATAACCGGCGAGATCGTAAATTTCAACTTCCACTTCCTCGGCAGACTCCACAAAGACGCGTATGGTGGTCGTACCATCTGTGACGGGGTTGGGATAGTTGTAGGTGCGATCGGCGTCAATCAGCAGATTGGTATTGGGAGTTCGAAAATCAACTAAAGCAAATAAATAGCGGGAATTGGAAGGATCGTGATGGAGCGATACCCACTCAATGCCGCTTGTTTCCGTAGCTTCATCAAAAAGCCAGATAGACGACTCTGTAGCAATACAATTCTTTCCTTGGTACTGACTCAATATCCGCAGTTCACTACCCTTGGGATTGGAGAGACGATACTGTTCTTTCCCTTCCCAATCCAGAACAACAATATCTGCGGAATCGACCTGAACAACAAGTTCTGGGTGTTGATCTCCAAATAGATTGCGCACCAAAACAACAGATGTAGCATTTAACGATTTAGGAAAACCAGACACGAAAGATAATCCCTGATTGACTACAAAGATATTACCATCATACGAAGTTGTAACTGCTTCAACGTATCCATCTAGATCTGTATCACTTAGCGAGAGCGTTTTGTACAATTCAGACATTAAACCATCGACAGGTAGGATTAAGTTAGCACTATCAGATTCTACCCAGCGAAGCCCTCCATTTTGAAGAATCCCAACATGAGTATTAATAACCTCACCCGACACATGATCTTTTACCGATGAGAAACTTGATACAACTGTAATAGGTTCTCCTGGTATGGGATCAGTACTTAAAATACTTACTGTATCTTCGGAAATAAAGACTGTTGTGAACAACCAATTCAATGCAACTACAGAAGAATCCTTATCCCCACTTGGATAAATCGGCCACATCCATTCAAGCTTCCGACTCCAAACTTGATTAAATGAGTTTTCATCAGGGTTCCAGTCAAGTGCTGAGACTCTAATAGAATCGGTCAAATCCTCTACCAAAGCAAGATGATGTTCATTTTCGTAACTAGTAACCAAAGATATTACTTTCTCTTCAACATCCAAAAAATAGTGATGCACAATTGAATCATTGTTAGACCACCACAACGAATCTTGTCCCCCAATAATCTCTGGTACACCATCGCCTGTAAAGTCGTAGAAAAAGTGAATATGCAGCGACGTATCCGGAAAACCATCCGCCAACAAGGAATTGGCTACAGTAAAACTCATGGTATCTCCTGCACTGGAGATGTTGTCAATGGCGATGTAGCTGTCGGCGTCGCTGTTGCTGCGAGTATCCGGATAGGTATCGGGACCGAACGACATAGGCTGCCCGAGGAAGCCCGGATTGGCGTAATAATATTGCGAGTTGCCGGAATACCACATATCCGACCAGATGCCGGAGCCGGGATCGAACAACGGATTCAGCGAAGGGTAGCCCATGTCCTGAGCGCCATCGGCTTCTTCCAGGTCAATCCCGCGATGATCCCGGTCAATATTCACAGTGTAATCATTCAGCCCTGCGGAAATCTTCTCCTCGTCTACATGCCAGATGAGAAGCCCGGAGTTGGGCAGTCCATAATCGTAGTTCGGCACTGCTGTGATGACACCTGTAGCGGAATCCACCGCAGCGCCAATAGAATCAATAAGCATCTTAGCGTATAGGTTTTCCTCGCCATAATCCCGCCACCGGAGAGAGTCAATATCCACACGTGGACGGAGCCAGTTATTGCGATTCTCAATGAGGAAGTACTCGGACCCGCCTATATCTACACGGACGATTTGGTTGTCTGCCAGGGTTCGGGATATCAGGTCCACATCTGAAGTCGGTCTGACAGTGACAGCAGTTTCCCATCCGGCATAGATACGGCTCCATGCATCAGGCGGTGCCGGAATAGCTCCGCGACCGTTATTAGAGCCCTGGTCCATGAGAGCGAAAACTCCGGCTCCGCTCTCACCTGATTCTGTATCCCACAACGGCGGTAAGCCAATGGCAAAACCCATCATCAACGCCCAAGTACCGGTGAGTGAAAACTGGTATTCACACGGATCTGAAGCTCCGAAGAAGATCTCTTCCGCCTCATCAAACAGGAGGTGGTTCTGTGTCTCCGGTAATATGATTCCGGAACTCACAGTACTGTTGTTATCAAAGACAATCTCAGTGGAATCCAACTGCTCCAGCAAAAAGTCAGAATCGATATAAGCCGAGGCGATATCTTCAGGAGTGGGGTCGAGGAACGGCAGAGCGAAATCCTGTCCAACTCCTGCGTGGACAACAGTGATCAGATCGTAGTCATCAAAGTCAATGCTCCCTTCCTCGTCATACGCCGTTCTTAGGGCATCCCGGAACAGTTCTGCTAAGCGCAGCTCCTGAAGTTCCTCATCGCCGTAGGGATTGTAGTACGCCATGGTTGAACCAAGACTGTAGCTTGCTGTCTCCTCTACCGGAAGGACCAGTGAGTTTTCGAGATCAATACCAAACTGATCCTTCGACACCGAGCTGAAATAACTGTTTAGCGCCTGTAGGTGCGCTTCGAAATATATTCGATCATGCGGCGGCGGATCGAGGACATATTCGCCGCATTCACCTTCATAGGCGTCTAAGAGAAACAGACCATTTCCGGTTGTGGATACATCACTATCCTGGGCAAAAGATGTTCGAATGATGAGTACAGACACATCCCCATGCAATGGAAGTGATTGTGCTGAGGTCACAGAAACAGCAACCCATAGGATTGTTAGAATCCTGGAAACTCTCATCTATGAAAAAGTCCTGTAATCGTGCGACCACAGGACTGGTAACCTGACATTTGTGTTACTATCCTAAAACTCCATGTTTAACGAAAATCTGACCGTATTAGCTAGTGGATGTCCTGGATCACCAAGAGTGAACCCGGCATCAAAACCGTAACCTGCGAACCGAAGACCAATGCCAAAGGTAGGGATTGGCCAACCTTTATCAGTCATCAATTTTCCTTGCTTGTCATAGAAGCCTCCAACTCGAAGTGCAAAGTATTTTGAGTACCAATACTCGGCTCCGAAGTGAAACACCAGCTCATCCAGTTCTGTAGAGAAACTTCGGCTTTTGCCGGTTCCAACTTCGAGGTCCTTATCCGCATTATACTTTCCGTAACCCTCGTCTCCCCATTCATATTTGTCCCAAGTTTCATTACCGTTTAAGTTAGTGAAAGGTTCACCTTCATTCCATTCACCATCTCCTTCACCTTCATCATCTGTACCATCTAAGCCGTCAGGACCGAAATCATCGAAAGGTTCTCCGCTGCGAAGACCGTTTTCATAATATCCACCGATGTAGGTGTTTTCATCCCAATCGATATCACCCCCTAAATACCAGTCATCGAGCCAAGAGGTGAAAAAAGCCAGATAGATAGGATCAGTATGTGCAGCTTCGCGATCCCCAGATTTATTGTACTCTCCCGCTTCACCAACATAATTACCATTATCGTTGAATAAACCTATTCGACCATCACCATCCCAGTCCATCTCCGGATAGGAAGCCACTAGCATTTTGTCGATGTCAATCACGATATTCAGTTTGTTGAATTCGGTATCAATCATTCGGTAATTCAGCCCTAATGTCAGATTGGTCGGCATGGGATCAGCCTGGGCCTCATCAATGAATGAAACTTTCGGACCAATATTTGTAACGGTAATACCCATGTCCAATTTGGGTATAAGAAATCCCTTTTTAAGATAGGCGATATCGAAAGCAAAGTCTGTAGAAACACCTTCACCTCTTTCAGCTCCAGCTCCCTGGCCAGTTAAGTTCTGGTGTAATATTTTTGCATTTAGTCCGATAGATGAATAAGGTGAAATATTAGCTCCATAGGACAGAGTCAAAGCGTACATGAAGCTGGTGAAAGTTCCCAAATCTTCGTTATTTTCGCCTCGTCGCTCCTGTTCTCCAAGATTCAGAAAAATGATGTGACCTCCGAGAGTACCCAGTGAAGGTACATGTTTATGGTAAGCAAGGAATTCATAATACATGTCCGGCACTAGATTCTGGAGCCAGTTTACATGCATGAGGGCAACCTCACTATCTCTAAGAAAAGCGAGCCCAGCGGGATTCCAATAACTGGCATAGGCATCATTTGCCACTGCAACCTGAGCCTCTCCCATACCTCCTGCTCGAGCCCCGGGGGAGATGAGCAGGAATAGTGCAGATGCCTCGCTTATGGCAGATACAGATCCCAACGAGAGTACGACTGCAATAACAGCGCTGTAAAGTGATTTTCTCATTACCCTATGTTTCTCAATTTCTGCGAAAGTCTATTCTCAAGTCTAACGTCATGTACTGCAACGTGTTCCCGTTCCTTTATTGTCAAAATTGTGCGTCGAATATATTCTTATGATTCCCTTTTGTCAAGGTTTAGAATTTACGACAAAATCAGCAAATACCGACGACATTAGCCACCGCCATCCAATGGAGAAGATATTCGGGGATGAGTGCCCTGCTGAAATTCCTCCAGGTTGGAAACACCATCCTTATCTGCATCTTCACCTGCATCATCTACTTCCACATTAAACAGATAGGCCTTTTCCCACCAATCGGGTATTCCATCACTATCACTGTCTGTAGTGGTCGACTGGATACTGGGTAACAGTCCCGGAAAGACAATAGGCACGTAGGTTATCACCATGACACCCATAAGCAGAATCAGGAAGTAGGGCAGAGTGGCCCTATATATTTTCGAGAGGGGTTTGTCAAAACGATAAGCCGCAAGAAAAAGATTCATTCCAACTGGGGGTGTAATATAACCCAACTCAAGATTCGCAATAAAGATTACAGCAAAATGAACTGCATGAAGACCCAGCATCATTGCAATCCCACCTTCAGAAAATTCTCCGAACATAGAAATAGTTGACGACCGGAACAGATGACTTATAAGTGGTACGACGATAATGATAGCCGAAAAGATATCCATCAGGCAACCTACTATTAGAAGGAAGAAATTCAACGCCAACAGTAGAACAAATTTATTGTCAATATTGGTTTCAATCCACCCCAGCATAATCTTATAAAAGGATATATCAACAAATGCCAAATTCAATGCCTTAGCCATGGCAATAATTATCAGGATACCTCCAACAAATTTTGCACATTTAGCAACAACCTTGTAGAGCTCATCCAGTTTCAAATCTTTGTAGATAAAAACTTCAACAATGACTGAGTACACTACACTCATGGCAGCAACCTCTACCAGACGGGTAAAACCTGAAAGAATTGAGATAAGAATGAGGAAAGGAATCACTACTTCCCACTTCGCTTCCCATAAAGTACGAACTGCCTGTTTGATATAGAAAGAACTCCTTTCAACTTTAGATATATAGCTTTGCCGGATTCCCCATAAGCTCACCAGAGCAACTAAAATCAGTCCTGGAACAAATGCAGCCCGGAAGATTTGATCAATCCCCAGATGCATCGCTGTTCCACCACGTACTCCGTACAAGATGAGTGGAAGACTGGGGGGGAAAAGAAGTCCGAGTGAACCAGAAACAGTGATCAAACCGATAGAAAAGCCCAAGGGATAACCTTCCTCCCTCAGCATAGGAAGAAGGAGGCCTCCTAGAGCGAGGATCGTGACACCGGATCCTCCCGTCAAAGCGGTGAAGAAAGCACAAAGCAAAGCAGACATAATGGGAGTTCCACCAGGCATCCAACCAAACCAGCTTTGGAAAACGTCAACCAATCGCTTTGGCGCGCCCCCTTCTGCTAAAATATACCCGGTTAATGCAAAAAGCGGGATGGTGGCGTATTCATATTTTTCTGTGATGGTAAAAGCTTCATTTGCCACAGCTTGGATAGTCCCGTAATTGTAATGCAGAATCAGCATGGCAAGTCCGCCAAGTACTGTAAAAATGGGGACACCCAAGGGGAATGAAATGAGAACCAGGATGACTCCGAGCCAAAAGAATTTTGACTGCATAAACAGCTCGAAATGACCCATAATCGCAACAACAAGAACAGCAAGAATCATCGTTATGCGGAAGAGATAATTACGGGGGCTCACCTTGAACACCGATGTTGTTATTAGTGCAAATCCTATGGGGATTATGATAACCACTATCCAGAAAGGCACAGGGACAACTTTGGTCTCAGCTGCCAGATTTTCGAAGACAAAACCCGCACTGGCATATGTTATCACTGCTGCGAGTACAAAGGTCATTGTATTGCTATAGAGAACTCGTAAGCTCGCTGGCTGATCTTCGGAAGACTCTATTTCGAAAGTCAGAGATAAAAGACGATTATCCCGAGCAGCCAAAACAGCGCCTAATAGCGCAATCCAGAGCGTTGCCAGAAGTACGAATCCCTCCGATCCGGGAACGGTCGGAATGCCTATACCTAATCTACTAAGTGCTTCGATGGTAGGTAGCAATGCCATACCCAAAAGTGAGCAGACAGCTATAAATGTTACAATTCGAGTCACAACTATATTCTGATTACCCGGATCTGTAGACAGATAATGCCGCATTCCTCCTGACAAAAAGCTGACTTTTCAGATCAAGAATTTCCATTTAGCAGGAATAGAGAAATCAGTTACTGTTTCGGTATTCACGCCGTAACTCAATTGCCTTGTCGAAAATCTCTTCCGGAACAATCGATCCCCTGACATATGGGTAAACGCTCATTACCTGATCTTCCCATTCTTTGATATCGCTCACAGAGGGTTCATGAACAGTTAGGTTATTATCTTTCATTACATCCATCGCCTTTTCAGCCATTACTACGATTTCAGCTGCTTTTTTCTCGATATCTTCGGTAATAGATTCAAGCTCCCGCTGATACTTTGCTGGAATTTTGTTCCAGACCTCCTTATTGATCACAACACCACCAATGATAGGACCCCACTTCAGATTGAGCATATTTGGCGCCAGGGCAAACCATTGAAAAGACAGGGCAAACATAGGTGTAGTAGCAAAACCGTCAATCATTTTAGTTTGCAACGAGGTTAACATATCAGCAGTTGACATTGGAACTGGATGAAAACCTGATTGCTTATAAAGATCAACAAATCTGTAGTCTCCTGCCCATGTGAATAGCTTCAGCTTCTGCATCTCAGATGGAGTGGTAATTTTCTTGTTTGTGAACCAGTAGGCCCAACCCACGTCGGCCCAGGCGAGAAGTTTGAAACCCTTCCGGTTCAGATCATTATGCAATTCCGGAGCCAGTCTGTTCCGAATAAAAGAGAGTTCCTCTGACGACTGAGCCAGCATCGGGATGTAGAATACATTCATATCTTGGCTGATTTCAGTGAGTCCCTCAATAGTGACAGCGGCAGCCTGCAGCTGTCCGATCCGCATTTTCCGGACCACATCACGCTCTTCGCCAGCTACGCCCCCAGCATAGATTTTCATAACCACCTGTCCATCGGTCGCCTTCTTCCAGCGCTGGCTCATCTCCAGAAGCAGTTCGTGCCAGAGCGATCCTTCCGGTGCCAGTGTTGCCAGTTTAATGACCACCCGAGCTTCCATGATGATGGGAGACAGAACTAAAATTGATACGATAACTGCCTGCCGAAATCGTGACTCTTTAAAAAAAGAGGTCATCTACTCGCTCCTTTAACCATACTGCCCTTTGCTGAGCAATGATATTTGCCAATTTCAGTTCGGGATCCGCGTTGATATCCACCTCCAAGGCTCGATCGAGCATAGATAGAAACTCCGATCGATCTTGCTCCAATGTACAAATTGATTCTGCATAAGTTACAAACGCTGAAGCCCGATTCCCTCCTGAAAGTACAACAGCTCTCTTGAAATGCTTCTTTGCAACATCGATGGCATCCGGAGGAGCATCCGGTCGGCTGAGGACAAACGAAATCATAAATTCGTGTAAACTACCCTTGTCGTAGGATTCGTCCAACTCCATGGCTCGATCTACAAGGAGACCCACTTTCGGAAGGTCGGCAATTGCGTACGGGTCGCCCTTTGCCGTGGAGATCATACTCCCCAGCGCTGCTGCTGTCCAATAGAGATGACCGACTTCTTCCTTTGTTACATTCGCTAGTATAGCTCCGGAATCTTTATAGTATGATTCCCGAAAGCCGGAATGCCGAATCTCCAAGGACTGCAGTCCGTACTCATATGCTTGCTGGAACATACCTTTCGCCTCCAGCCTGAACTCACGACTCAGAGTAATATCTTCATCCTCCAATAACTCGGATTCCCGCAAGACAAAAACATGGCTGTACATAGTCAGGTTCTTGCATGCTTCCAGAAGAGCGTCACTGTCCTGTGGTAGTTTTTGAGCTTGTTTCTCGGACTTAGAAATCTTTTTCTCGAAGAGATGTTCAGCCAGATTGGGATGATGTTTAACAATATGAGCAGTGCAGCTGAAAAAGAAAA
>CAZHRR010000091.1:0-9948 GCA_964534955.1 uncultured bacterium | reverse complement strand
GAAACCTTTGCCGTTGGAGGGATGACGCATCACTGGTATTGGCGCTATGGAGAAAAGTGGCTGATGAGAGTCAATCTGTCCGGCCGGCTCGGTTTCAGCGGATACAGTCAAGGGAAGTTTGACTACCTCGACTGGTGGAATGTTTTTTTCCTGAATGTCACAACAACCGTTGCTCTCGAATACAAGCCGCGTCATCACAGGGGACTTTTCTGGGGCATCGGGCTGCACCCTGCGATTACACTACTGCCGGAAGTGGTGGAGCCACTAGATCTGGGGCTGGTCTTAACTGCAGGGATTGTGCTTCCATGATTATTCGAATGCTGACCGCAGTGATTTCATTATGTTCACTCATTAGTGCAATGAACGTGTCAGGTTACGTGGTTGATGAAGAAACCGGTGAGACCATTATTGGTGTAAACATTATCGTTGAAGGAACCGACTTGGGAACCGCTACAGACATGGATGGATTCTTTGTGGTGACGAATCTATCTGCTGGGGAGATATCACTCCTTTTTTCGCACATTGCTTACGAGGACAAAATGCAGCGAATTGAGGTGGTGGGCGCTGACCTCTTCCTGGGAAGGGTGCTGATGACTCCAACTGCCATAGAAGGCGAGGCAGTGGAAGTGGTTGCCAACAGAGGGAACATCATCAAAGCGGAGACGGATATCGCCAGCTTTAAAGTGGATCCCAAGGTTCTACAGGAGGTGCCGCAGCTGGGAAAGGATGTCTTCGAGCTGGTGAAATTCTCGCCCAGTGTAACAATATCCGACGCATTCTCTCCACTGTACAACGTCCGCGGCAGCGACCCCGGTGAAAATCTCGTGCTGCTGGACGGCATGACAATATACAACCCACAGCATCTGGTGAGCGGTGGCGCCATCTTCAATCCATTTGCCATAAAGAATATCGAGATGCTAGTAGGCGGATTCGATGCCGAGTTTGGCGGCCGTAATGCCTCTATCCTATATATATCGTCACGGGAAGGACACCAGAGCGAGGTACATGGTGAGTTTAAACCGTCTATCTCTGGTGTAGTCGGCGCTATTGAATTTCCTCTGAGGAATAGTGCTACTGCCATGCTTTCCGCCCGGCTGAAGAGTGATTTGATTTCCCGGGTAGTGCTGGGGATGTCCAATATGCTGGGGGACCTGAACGCTGCCTATCAGCGCCGTTTCGGGAATACGAGAGTCCGTCTATCACTGTTTCTCGCCCGAGACTACATGGATTTTGACGCCGCTCGATACCTCATCTATTTTGATATTCCCGGTATGGAGGATTACCGGAATGGCAGGCTGACAAACACCAGCAACTATGCTGCAGGTGTGAAAACGCGATCAATAGTAACGCCCACTCTTGTCCTTGAATCGCAGTTTTACTACTCAGGCTTACAGGTTGATAACCACACGTTTATTGAATACACACAGAAGGATACAGTAACCAATGTTGATTACGAACTGCGATACGACACACATATCGAAAACCGCATCTCTGACGCTACTGCTAAAAGCAGCCTTACCTGGTTTGCTCCATTCGGTCAGACGATTAAGTTAGGAGCTGAGGTCAACAGTTACAGTTTCTTCAATCGGGCGGGACTTTTCTCTGCGTCTGGAGTGTCTAATCAGAGTCAAGAGGTACTGCAGGCAGTCTATTTCCAGGACAGGGTAGAAGTGGGACCAATGCTAATAAAACTGGGCTACCGCCAGTCCCGGTTCACCCCGGAGTTGCTCTGGAGCGAAGAGCCTCGCTTCTCTCTGGCAATTCGGCTGGGGAGACAGACTGTGAAAGCGGCTTGGGGTGTCTATCACCAGTACCTTACCTCTATGAATACGCAGGACTTTGAGATATCACAAGCGGTTGATTACTACTACCCGCTTCGGGAGATGGAACCATTGCGGTCTGTTCACAATGTGCTGGGGCTGGAAGGAAGATTAGCAGAAAGGCTGCAGTATTCTATCACCGCCTATGTGAAGGACCTCACTACGCTCTACCGTTACGATTACGGAAACACGACTCAATCACTTCTTGCCTAGGAAGCTTTACTGGAGAAGGGAGAGGGGGGCTCCTATGGTGTGGAATGTCTAGTGAGGGGAGAGTGGCAGAGTTTGTCAGGATGGCTTGCCTACGCTTATTCAGTTGCAACCCGCAGCTACCCATCAATCCAGGAAGGCAAAAGCTACATGTT
The DNA here is from genome assembly GCA_964534955.1 of uncultured bacterium. Classification (GTDB taxonomy): domain Bacteria; phylum Fidelibacterota; class Marinisomatia; order Marinisomatales; family UBA2128; genus UBA2128. The sequence continues at coordinate 7,763 of CAZHRR010000091.1, read as the reverse complement.
TGATGGGGACCAGACACACACTCTCAAGGCATTGGTGATGTATCGTCTCACTCGGGACATGACAGCCAGTACCACCATCCAATTTACATCGGGTTTCCCGAAGACATGGGAAACAGGTCTGGTGAGTCACTACAGCTATAACCCGCTGACGAACGAGTTTGGAGTCTATCCGGAATACATCACACAAGTGAAGAACAACGTCCGCTTCCCGCCGCGCTTATTGCTGGACATTGGATGGAAGAAGAAATTACGCAGTGGTTTCGGCTACCAGCTGGCGGAGTACCTCGGCTCGGATGAAGCCTATTTTACTATGACGGTGAAGAATGTCCTGTTTCTGGCACGGAACCCTTACTTGTATTTCTACCTGCCTGACTACGGTTACTACGGTGCGGGAAACCTGATGCCGCCATCGGTGATCGCAGGCTACAGCATAAAATTTTGATAATAATGGATACCGAACATGAAAAATGGAATATTGAAATAGGATGATAATAAGTAGACAAATCTATGGACAGTTACTACTTCAGAATTCGATATTCACAATTTTCTGTTCAATGGTTCTACTGTTTTTCGGTTGCGACCTGCCCACCGAACCAGGTCCAATGCCGACGGACATCATTGTCACTGAGTTTGAGCCTAAGCTCAATATTCTCGGGGTTTTGCGGAATGACGGGGTGGAAGGGAGTTCGTTCATCCGTGTGGAGCGTGCCTATCGCTATGAAGATGTTGACGAGCAGAACTTTTCTACGGTAGTGGACGATGCTGAGGTAACAGTACAGTATTCTGCCGGTGCGGATTACGCCTTTGTGTTTGTTACCGGCACTGACTTGGGAGAAGTGTATAAAAGCAGTAGCTACCTGCCTGGTAGTGGAGAGAATTATCAGCTCACCATTACAGCAGACGGTTTTCCTGATGTTACTGCCAATGCAACCATCCCATATCCGCCAGCTATTGATTCCACTTCACTGGAGGTAACGACAAGCAATGTGAACTTCGAGCTGTTGTCTGCCGACGATGTCGGTCTTTATGATTTGTTCCTCATCTGCGAGAACGATACACTGGATAAGCGATTGGTTCCATCCGGTGAAAATTCATTGCAGGTCGAATTTACAATTCCCTCAGCTGCCGGCGAACCAGTTCAGGCAGAGATTTACGGTTACGACGTCAATCTGTCGGAGTATCTGATCTCCGCAATCACCATCAAGCCCCAGACCTATCTTGAGACGGTAACTACGGTCGATGGCGGGTACGGCTGCTTCGGTTCTTTGAGCAAGAGTGTAATTGATTTCACTATGTGAAGCTCACTATTCACCAGTTACCAATCCGCAGGATGTCCTCATCCAAAGGTCACGCAGGACTCCTTGACAGGAGAGATCCTACGGATCAAGGGAGACCCTCCGGGTCGCAGGACTCTGTGAGCTGTGCATAACCGATAATCATTCACCAATTCCAACAAAGCTTCTGCAATAGGTGTCAATTTTGTAAATTCTATTCAGCAACCTCTCCTATTAAACCCGGAATAGAACCGGGAAAAAGGGATTCGACGATTCTTCATAAAATTTCAGCAAATGCTATGAGTGATTTCTTAGGAACGGATTATTATAACCTGGATACATTGCTATCCGAAGAGGAGTTAGCTGTCCAGAAAATGACTCGAGAGTTCGTCGAGAGCGAGTTCATGCCAGTTATCACCGATCACCACCGTGACGGCACTTTTCCCACAGATTTGATTCCCATGATTGGTGAACTCGGCTTTTTCGGTGCGAATCTTCCGGAAGAGTACGGTTGTGCCGGTCTAAATAATGTCGCTTACGGTCTGGTAATGTATGAACTTGAACGGGGGGATTCGGGGCTGCGCAGCATGGCATCTGTTCAGGGCGGATTGGTGATGTATCCAATCTACAGCTACGGCAGCGAGGAGCAGAAGAAGAAGTGGCTGCCGCCGTTAGCTAAAGGGCAAGCTGTAGGCTGTTTCGGATTGACGGAGCCGGACTACGGCTCGGATCCTTCCGGGATGGTCACCCGGGCACGGAAGACGGATGATGGTTACGTGCTTAACGGCAGCAAGATGTGGATCACCAACGGCACCCTTGCGGATGTGGCTGTGGTGTGGGCTAAGGATGATGACAATATCGTAAGTGGCTATCTGGTAGAAAAAGGGACTACCGGTTTCACGGCGGTGAAGATGCATGGAAAGTACTCGCTTCGGGCGTCGGACACAGCTGAATTGATCTTTGATGACTGCCATATCCCAGAAGAGAATATTCTTCCCGGTGTGAAGGGGATGAAAGGTCCGTTATCATGCCTCACCCAGGCAAGGTATGGAATCGCCTGGGGTGCTGCCGGTGCCGCCAGCGCCTGTTACGAAATTGCACTGAAGTATGCCCAGGAGAGAATCCAGTTCGAGAAGCCCATCGCTTCCTTCCAATTAATCCAAAAGAAGCTGGTGGAGATAGTAACGGAAATCACAAAGGCGCAGTTGCTGGTGCTGCAGTTGGGGCGGTTGAAAGATCGGGGCAAGATGCGCCATCAGCAAGTCTCCATGGCGAAGATGAATAATGTCTCCATGGCCAGGGATATCACCCGGACGGCGCGGGAAACTCTTGGAGCCAACGGTATTATGGATGACTACCATATCATCCGCCATATGATGAACTTGGAATCGGTTTACACCTATGAAGGGACGCATGAAATTCACACTCTTATAGTGGGCGCCGATATCACGGGGATTGACGCCTTCAGGTAAAGAGTGCTATGCCATGACTTCTGACGCAGCTACTTTTCCACTTGATTCTACTCTATTAGATAAACTTCTACAGAAGCACGAACTGGACCTGGAAGTTATCGGCATCCGGGAGCTTAACGGGCTGGTGGATACCCTGTCAGCTGAACTGGGGATCGAGTTTCTCCGTTTTGAGTTCGGTATCCCCGGACTGCTGGCTTATCGTATTGGTCCCGAGGAAGAGATTAGAGTTTTGCAAACTGATTTTAAACTTCCGTCCACTTATCCGCCCTTTGAAGGTATCCCCAGATTGAAAAAAGCTGCTGCGGAATTTGTGAAAGCATTTCTCAATATTGAGGTGGGTCCCGAGAATTGCATCCCTACGGTAGGAGCTATGCACGGCGATTTCATAAGTCAAGCGGTGGCGGGAAAGAGGCGGCCGGAAACCGATACTATTCTTTATCTCGATCCGGGATTTCCGGTGAACAAGCTGCAGACGCGCTTCTTAGGATTCAGGTCCGTCTCTATCGACTTCCACGATCTGCGGGGGGAGAAGCTTATTGCTGAAATCGAACGGCACTTTGCCACCGGGAAGATTGGCGGGATCATCTGGTCTAATCCGAACAATCCCACATGGATCTGCCTGAAGGAAGAGGAACTGGAAGGAATTGGGAAACTGCTGACGAAATACGATGTCATCGGGATCGAAGACGCGGCCTATTTCTGTATGGACTTCCGCATAGATTACAGTGTCCCTTACGAGCCTCCGTATCAGCCTACCATTGCCCGCTATACTGATAACTGTTTTGTGGTCATTTCCAGTTCTAAGATATTCAGCTATGCCGGTCAGCGCATCGCCGTGACAGTAGTGCCACCAAACCTCATGAACAAAAAGTATCCTTACTTGGAGGAGCATTTCAACACCGACCGCGTGGGCCAAGCTTTCATCCACGGTGGACTTTATTCGACTACTGCTGGTGTACCGCAGTCAACCCAAAATGCCCTGGCGGCACTTTTCGAAGAGGCTTACAGTGGAAAGTACAATTTCCTGAAAGTGCTCAGACAGTACGGTGAACGGGCCCGTTTTGCCAAGGAGAAGTTCCTTAATGCCGGTTTCGACTTTGTCTATCCAGATGATATGGGAGAGCCCATCGGGGACGGTTTCTACTTTACCGTCAGCCGCCCTGGAATGACCGGCGGCGAGCTCCTCAGGGCCATGCTGCTCTTCGGTATGTCAGGGATAACCTTGCGCATCACCGGCACAGAGCGGGAGGGAGTGCGAATCTGTCTCTCTCAGCTCCGGGAAGACCTGTTCGGGGAATTGGAGAAACGGCTCTCTGATTTAGACAAGCATCTGTCTGAGAAGCGTGAGACGGCTGAAGTAGTCTGACATCTAAATCTGTCAGGTGATCTTGCTCCTGACAGGTTGAAAAATCATGTATTATTAATCTCTACGTCTTTCCTGCCTGTCCAGCCGCCATCATCATGAGGGACGGACCAACCCGGCTATAGACAATTTTAGAGTGATCATTTTGGGCAGACCTGAAATACAATACTATTCACATATGTTGTATTACCAGGTACTGGATCAAAGGCAGAAGCGCCTCTATATAGGTGTCATACTGAACTCCATCTACACTCCACGTGGCGGGTAATACAGGATCCAGTCCATTGTCCGGATCAATAATATCACATTGTGCCTGGGCCTGATCATAATCCTGTGTGGCATAGTATGCCTGTGCCATTACCAGTCGCATTAAAATGTGATCAATACTGGAATCATAACTGAATTGATAGACCGAATCGGCATCAATCACTACCATGGCATCTGCGATAGCTTGTGAATATGACTGCTGACTCAGATGAATCAACGCCCGGCCAGCATAACCTACCAAAACTGAATTGTCTAAAACTAAACCAGTATCGAGATTAGAAAAGGCTTGTTCTGTATTATCCAATCTTATGTAACACCAACCACGTCCTATATACGCCTCTCCATAACTCGAATTCCCTAGCAATGCAGTCTCAAATGAAGTCAGTGCATTAATATAATCTTCTTCGGAAAAGTAAGTCCACCCCAATAGTGTATAACTTGCTTCGTTCATCCCGGTAGTAAACTGAGCCACATCACTGCGAGCTGTTCCGGTAAAATGGTCAGATCTCGACTCTACCTGAAAATAATATTGTGTATCAGCTACCAAGTCGGTCAATTCCACATTGTGGATTTCGCGTTCCTCCTCATCAACAACAGTGTCCTCTAAAGCATCGGTCAAACCATAATATACAACGCTATTGGAAGGAAGATTTGTTTCCCAGCTGATTACAGCTTTTGTTGAATCAGTCATAATTACCACTGGAATATCCAGAAGCTCCAACTCGCCTTCTTCCTGCTCCAACGGCTCCTTCTTACAACCTATCTGTACAGATATCAACAATGATATGGGTATCACGATTGCTTTCTTTAACTTCATAGTTTCTCCACGAATGTTGTTATTTTCACTATTATTTTAGCTTAATGCAATCCTACATTTCTCACCAACTTACTATAGTGCTTACATTTCACTTCAGCATCATTACTTTCTTTGTCTTTGCGTAGTCACCAGCTCTGAACCGGACCAAGTAGACTCCACTGGAAACTACTCTCCCGAACCGATCATGACCATCCCACTGCTGTCTAAAGAGGCCTGCTTCCTGATACTCATTTACCAGCGTTATTACCTCACGTCCCAAGAGGTCATATACTTTCATCGTAACAAGCCCTGGCTCCATCAATGTATATGGTATCATTGTCACCGCGTTGAACGGATTAGGATAATTATTCATCAAGGTTGTGCTGTTGGGAAGAATCGTACTTGCATCGTCACCAGTGGACCTACGTAACGCATAGTTGCCACTCCGGCGTACTGCAACTCGAATGATCCTGCCTATGGCATCATATTGAGCTGACATCGGCTCCCAGCCCAAAGCCGTCATACGACAAACCTGAACCGAATGTAGATCCACTTGCTCATCATCCACATACAGAATCAACTCAGAACCCTCCGGAAAAACCAGCCCGTAAGGCTGTATCGAATAGATAGCGCCCTCTGGGGTTCCACTGTTATGGACTCCCAAACCGACCCATGTTCCGTCCGGCAAGAGATTCCCTGGTATCGAAAATTCCGCTTCGTCGTTCGGCGCCTGGACTAACAATGGACCTCCGCCTGTTCCTGATAAGACAAAATCATAGGTGATTGTGTCCACGGATACATTAGTCTCTAAATCGATCATATGCATAATTACCTGCTTCTCACCTCCAGACCCCATCTCGAGAGCCCCACGATATACATTGTATAGCTCGTCTACATGCCCCATTGTTATTGGCTGACCTTCCACGAACAAGAATAGATCATCCAGAGGTTCATCTGGGAAGAGGTACAGATCCAGATTTCTAGTAACACCCGGGTTCTGTACAAATCCGATATCAGCAGCGGCTGGTATGCTGTCGGCTTCTACTAAAGCACGGAGATAAAAATCCTGCTCATTTCCACTGGAAAGTGAGAAGTGATATGATAAACTGTCCCGTAGATCAGGGATTATTACCGTTCCCTCCGGAGATTCCAGACTTAACTGTATATTACCGGGGATGCTGGACAGGTTCGGCCAGCGCAAGACCCAGTCGCCGTTTACATTCTCATCCTGTACTATAAAATGCCATACTTTCTCAACCCAATCCGGATTACGAATATCATGCACTAATTGACTCCCATCAGGGGCAACGAAATACAACACTCCGTATTCCGTGGCAAAACCGGGACCTAACCAGGGAGCATCCAGTCCATCAAATCCATCGGAAGAATTGCAGGAGTTCCCCCGAAATATCATGGCAGGTTATAGCCGAGACATTACATCAACGGATTCAGCTTTCATCGTATTCTTTACACGTCGTATTCCCTCTGCGAGTCCATAAATGAACACGCTAAATCGAAAAAAGAATCCCGCAATTGCGGGACCCTTTAGGGTACTTTTTTTGACTGAGCGTGGGGGTTTACCCCCTCGCAATAAAGAGCTTATTAATTGCATGAAGTTCCCCCGTTTTTTCACCAATAAAGTACTCTACCACTTGCAAATCCCTGTATCTACTTTAATATAGTATGTTATAAGATTCTAAAGGTTGTTTTCGGGGGAACTCCAGGAAGAATTGGGATTGACTCCAAAACGGTTGTCTAATGCAGTATATTCTCCATCTTCAGTATGTAGATATAGAATCCCTGACCAATCATTCACTCCTTGCTGTTCGTATCGCTGCCTGGGACGTACTTCATCACCAGAAGAACTCACAAACAGATCATTCATCGCCAATAACTTGGGCGACCCCGACGATTTCTTGAAAATCAGATCGAGATCCTTGCTGACATCCATATGAAGGACCCAGAATCCTTCCCACTCCGATAACGTATCTGCAGTTGAACTTTCATTCGGTGTCACAACCTCATACATGGATGTAGTGTAATTCCACACATATGCGTGAGAATTTATCCAACCCTGTGCAGCCGCATCCAAGATGGATAATGTAGTAGATCCATCCGTTACTTTTGCCTCAGACCAGTCTATTTTGTTTGTATAAGGATTTGCCATCATATTCTTTCCGTAATGATTGCCTGAGCTTGTCGGATTCGAACCGTTCTATTTTCGAAAACACCTAAAATATATCTAAGTTTTTTTGATGTCGCCGTAATTCATTATATATATGCAGTTATCACTTACAAGGAAATAGTATTCTCATAAAGAGAGAAACAGAGAAAAATAGCATAAAAGTTCGTTTTTCTGTCTGTTGTGTAGGCTTCCATTACGGAAACCAAAACTCATGTGTGGCGGGTGTGTTTAGAAATGTGTCGCTGCCTGCCCGTTCCGCAGGCGGGTATATCCCTAATATTGCGAGAGATACAAAAATAGCCACTGGTATCCAGTGGCTATCTGATCTGACAGTTTTTTTAGCCTGTCTTGGTGGTGCATCCATTACAGAAACCATAACCCATTTTTCAGGCGATTAAGAGAACTT
>CAZHRR010000090.1:0-10103 GCA_964534955.1 uncultured bacterium | reverse complement strand
CCGATAGAGGTAAATATATTCCAACATTGGTGTTGGCAGCTGGTTTCACCTTCGAGGACCAAATATTCAAGGGTTTGTCTCTGGGGGCGCCCTATGTGAAGCTCATTGGTATGGCACGTGGTCCGATTGCTGCTGCTATGGTGGGTAAGACAATTGGAAATGCTATTGAGATTAATCAGCTTCCAGTATATGTTGAGCGCTTTGGCAATACGAAAGATGAAATCTTTGTAACAGCCAGATCACTTCGAAAAGAATTGGGAGATGATGAGTTTGAAAAAATTCCTACTGGAGCTATTGGACTGTATACATATTATGAACGTCTGGCTCAAGGACTTCGACAGCTTATGTGCGGCAGTCGCAAATTCATGATCGAGTATTTATCGCGCAATGATATAGCCGCTATTACTCGCGGGGCATCCAAAACTAGTGGTATCCAGTATATTTTTGATGCTGACATGGAAGAGGTAGAGGAGATTCTGAATGATTGAATGATAAATTTGTATAAGGGTTCATGCCTCAATGGTAATTATGATTCTATTAACAATGTATACATTGTTTCGACGAGTCAATCCGACTACTGATAAAGAGAACTGGCACAAATCGGGGCCGGATAAGATATTGGTAGGGCCTGTATAGTTTTATTATGGCTTTTCTCTAAGGAGATCTTTCAAATCACTCGCTGTAGTTTCTATTCCGCTAGAAATTATAGCCCTTACCACTATGTCAGTAAGGGTAATTAATTCTCGCCACATCTCTTACTCCAACAGGGCGGTCCTCATTATAGCTCCAGGCCAGATCCAGAGTAATGCCTTAAAACAAGACTCTTTTCCATCTGTGACAAATTTCTTTAACTCTATATCCACTGTCCTCACTGTCACTGCCCAGCGGTTCTTACCCACGTCAATTCCAACAAATAGTGTTTGTCCTGACCAATCTGTAACTGTATTTTTTCCTATGGCAAATCCCCTTTCTGTTGTCTGACTTTTTAAGCAAGTTAGCGAGACTTGCCTTTCTCTATTAAACATAATGACTTCGGGACTGCCTCTCCCAACTATGTTCATGCATTATTCTCACCCCCAACTCTGTGAGATCAGGCTCGTTGTTTACCAGAGCGGAGCTATGTCGAACGGTAGTGTTTCAGTCTTGAATCAGTACGGGCCGTGGATTTGTCTCCACCAAAAGTTCTAAATAGCTTCCCACCCGGGGTACAAGGTAGGTAGCCTTTACTACTAAATAATGCGTCCCATCTCTGCATTTTTATCGCTTGATAGAGATAGAGTTGAACGGTAGCCCTTGCGGTGATGATGGATAATTTCAGTAATCACACTTATTGCAATCTCCGGAACGGTTTCTGCGTGGATATCAAGTCCCACTGGAGAGTGAATTTCTTTTATCTGTTCCTCTGAGATACCTTCTTTTTTAAGCGAATCAGATAATATCTTCCATTTTCGTTGACTGCTGACGAGCCCCACATAATCAAGATTCTGTTTTATTAGCCAATGCATCAAATGCAAATCTTGATGATGTCCTCGTGTAGCGACCAAGGCATAATCCTGAGGTGACATCGAAACCTGATTATCAAGAATAGATGATAAATCCAGTTTGGTGTACTGTATATCGGGAAATCGTTCTGAGGTAAGAAATTCCTCTCTATCATCATAAACTTGAGCGTCGAAATCAATGAAATATGCAATATCTGCGACTGCTTTTCCTACATGACCAGCACCAAAGATGTGCAGGACAGGGGGAGGCAATAACAACTGAATAAGCTGTATGGTATTGTCATCCTCGAAGGAGTGAGGTTTACCACTTTTAATAACGTTATCAATTTTCTTCTTAAATGTTTCCGGGCAATTATCGGGGAGTCTATTGGGTTCATACCAGCTGCGGGATGGTGATGTATCGCCAGTTTTATTAAGCGATGTAACCAGTAATCCAGACGAATCATTGGAGTTCAAATAGTCGATAGATTTCCAGAAATTCTGGAGGGACTTGGTAAAAGGCTCGATCAGAATTTTCGTAATGCCCCCGCAGAGACTACTATCAGCTTCTGTATTATCATTAGTTAAATCAAATTGCTTCAGGATTGGCTTACCGGTATCAATAACCTGTTTTGCGGTTTCAATTACTTCGAATTCCATACGCCCACCACCCACAGTGCCCGTATTCCTCCCTTCTTTAAGAACCAGCATGAGAGGATAGTCCTTTCTTGGCACAGAACCTTTCGACAGTACGATTGAACACAGTGCCGCTTTTTGTGTAATGTCAAAATCTATTAGTGTTTGATATACCTCTTTTTCCATGACTGTTTGTATTCAACCCTGAGTATTAATTAAGACTGCTTCAAGCACTGCCCTGCCGATGGATCGAGCTTTATCAGAAATGCTCAGATAATCAACATCTCTCCGTGGGTCAATATCTCCTATCTTTAATCCATCTGTGACTGGCACAGCAGGATTTATTAGACCTCGGACAATTCCAGAAAGGGGAGAGGTAATTGCTGTGTTATCATCCAAACTTCCTATTTCATCTCCTTCTTGTACAATATCTCCAAACGATACATTCCACTTCAATATCCCATTTCCTGGGGATTTTATCACTCTTCGTTTTGTCTCACCGCCAACATTACCCGGTATTCCGGTATCAGGCAAAGCATTCCCTTTCCAGATGACCTTTCCAAGATTATGACCACGCATTGTTTCAATAACGGCATGGCAATTTTCACCAGCTGAGAAACCTGGGCCAAGTCCAACAACAAATTCCGCCCAATTACGATAATCAGAGTTATATCTTTTTTTCATGCGAACATCTACTAAAATATCAGGTGAAAGTTCTTTCAGTTGTTCAGGTTTGTCAAGTAACAAGGGAATATAGTTTGATTTCTCTAACGGGAATGAACTTTTGTCTACTAGCTTGGCTGAAACTTCTTCGACAAATGACTCACCATCAATAATGGCATCGCTGAATGTTACCGGACGGCGAATGGCTAAAGGGGGGCTGATTTCACTCAGAAAAATTCTACACCCGGCTCGAAATAAGGAGACAGCTGCAGCGCTCCCTAATTCACCTGCTCCGCGAATCCAGATTATAGGTTTGATCTTGTTCATATTATTCTTTAAACCATGATTCCCTGATACTTCCATAGAAAACTGAATGTGAAGAACGATCCTTGATTGCTGCTGCCAGTGCCTGTGCTTCATCATTATTTGAACTGACTTTGTTAATGAAATAGATTATTGGAATTGATGCGTGTATTTTAGACAGATAACCATCGGAATGGGTGACAACTTTTGCGATTATATCTGGTGTGAGAATATCCTCAGGAGTCAGTTTCCACTTTTCACAGAACAGTTCAGGCCGGTGAACCTTTCCGTCTTGAATCCTCGTGTTAATTGCATCAGCACCTATCAATATGACCACATGAGTAGAAAAAACCGGAACAACAGGATCATAGTCAGTATGTGCCTTAAGAGGGAGGTTTCGTGAGCCGTCTGCCTCAACCAGGGTAATATCGGCAGATTGATGAAACGTTTTTAGCTGTTCAACAGTAAAACCCTGATATTTATCCGTTCGTATTTTCTCTTGTAGTAAATAGAATGGATTCTGAGCTTTGAATTTAGACTCTAAATCAAAATTCTCGTTAGAATCTATTAAGTGAAGTGGAATACTCTTTTCAGGTCCTGCTTTTGTAATAGAAGTTAACAGTACTTTGTCAAAATGTAATGACAACTCCTTTCCCAACTTAAAAACAAGTGAAGACTTACCTCCACCACCCAGAAAAGCTACACAAGCTCCTTTGGATAAAGGTACCACATCGTGGAATATGTTTGAGAATAACATGGGTAGCAGCTTGGGTAGAAATTAATTCAGTATACATCAAGCAAAAAGAGAAGTCTTAGATTTCAGTCTTTATTATTGTCAATGCTTAATTATCCGCTGTCTAAAAATCCCATTTCACTCCAAGAGTAGGAAAGATTTTTAATTTATCTCCAGCACCAAATATGAAATTCTTACTTATTTCTAGTTCACCACCTATAGATATTTTCTTTGATAAACTATACCAGAGTTGAGGCTCAGTTAACAATACCCACTGAAGGTCAATTTCTTGAGCATCAAAATCGAAATTTCTCTGACCCCATAAATCGAAATAACCTGTAAACATCATCTTGGAACCCATAAGAGGCTTGAACCATACAACAGTAGCTTGGAGATTGGGGTCTTGAAACTCAGCATCACGATACCAGATACTGGTAACCAGCGTTATAAATTTTAAATCAATCGGATATTCAACACCGACCAACCATATATTTCCCAGACCACCGGAAGTATCCAAGCCGTCATTATATTGCAGTCCAACAGTTAAGTCCTCTATCGCAGGTATATTGAACATTCGTGCTATTTCCCAATAGGCTAGAGAAGCACTTTTTTCTTCTATTCTATCATTGTATTCAATGTCCACAAACCAAAAAATGGAACCCAAATCATCTGTTTTGAACATTTCCAGTGTCCCGGTAAAATACTTTCTATCTTCATGCAATTCATAATGAACCTGAAAATTCTGCGCAAACATATTAGACCCCATAGTAAAGAAAGTGAAAATTAAGATTTTTTTCATAGAAGGTTTCTTTTCTCTTTTTGTGCTGTAATAGATGATTGATAGTGATTTCTTCTCTGATATTACAATCTATCTATCCATTCAGAAAAGTAAAAAATAGAGCTATTACCAGACATTTACTTTTTTGGGCAAAAAGTCTCAGGAATCCATTTTATTACATAAATTCTGATAAATCTAATTGAGGATAAAAGTGATACAGATTTCTGGACAAATAGTTGATATTCTGAAACGGCGAATATTCCCAGGAATTGTTTCAGTGCACAATGGTATTGTTCAATCTATCATCGAAGCAGATAGTGCAGAAGATCAATTTATTCTTTCCGGTTTCATAGATGGACATATTCACATTGAAAGTTCAATGCTTGTTCCCTCTGAGTTCGCCCGGCTGGCTTCCGTACACGGAACGGTCGCTACCGTTTCCGATCCACATGAGATAGCAAATGTCATGGGTGTTAAAGGAGTGGAGTTCATGATGAACAACGCGGGAAAGGTTCCATTTAAGTTCTATTTTGGAGCCCCTTCCTGTGTACCGGCAACATCATTCGAAACTGCTGGCGCTGCCTTTGAATTAAACGAACTGGAGATTCTGCTAGAAAATGACGATATCCTGTTTTTGTCTGAAATGATGAACTTCCCAGGTGTGTTGAATGATGATCCTTTTGAACTTTCCAAAATACAGCTGGCTAACCAATACGGTAAAAAAGTAGATGGACACGCCCCTGGACTTCGTGGGGAGGAGGCAAAAAAGTACGCGAGCTCTGGTATTACCACTGATCATGAATGTGTGAGTTTGGAAGAGGCGCTGGAAAAGATTGAATATGGTATGGTTATCCAGATTCGTGAAGGATCAGCCGCACGTGATTTAGAAGCACTCATGCCGCTTATTGATGATCATGCAGACCAAATTATGTTTTGCAGTGACGATCTACACCCTGATAACCTTGTTGAAGGTCATATAAATCTAATGGTGCGTAGAGCGATCGCTGAAGGCTATGATGTGTTCAAAATACTGCAAGCTGCTTGTGTAAACCCAGTAACTCATTATGGCTTGGATGTGGGTTTATTGCAGAAAGGTGATTCCGCAGATTTCATCGTCGTGGATAATCTAGGTGAAGTCAATGTTCTCGCTACTTATGTGAATGGGGAGAAGACAGCTGAAAATGGTAAGCCATTGATTGCAACTCAGAATGTTATGCCAATAAATCAATTTGAGACCGAACTGCAAAATAACCAGGATTTTACAGTTCCAGTGCAAGAGGGTAAGTTGCGGGTAATAGATGTTTTTGATGGACAGGTGATAACTGGATCTTCCTTTATTGAGCCCAAGATAAAGAACGGTTTCGTTGAAGCTGATGTAGATCGTGATATCCTGAAGATATCCGTTGTAAATCGCTATATAGATTCAGATCCGGCAGTGGCGTTTATCAGGAATTTCGGGCTGCAGTCAGGAGCTATCGCTTCTTCAGTTGCACATGATTCTCACAACATTGTTGCTGTAGGAACATCTGACGAAGACTTGGCCAAAGCTGTGAATCTCATCATAGATAACCGAGGTGGAATCAGTATCGTTGATGGTGCTCAAGTAGAGATTTTACCATTACCTGTAGCAGGAATTATGACAGATGTGGACGGATATCAGGTTGCAGAAAAATATGCTGCTTTAGATGAGTTGGCGAAGAAGATGGGTTCAGCCCTGAAAGCACCGTTTATGACATTGTCTTTTATGGCTTTGTTGGTCATTCCCGAACTAAAATTAAGCGATAAAGGCTTATTTGACGGAAACGCCTTTCAATTAGTGGATAATTTTACACCGGTTTAATTAAATGGAAGAAGCCCAAACATTAGAGTATATAGGGAAATCTCATCTGCGTCCTGACGCAAGAGAGAAAGTAACAGGTGAAACTCGTTTTCTCACAGATATCTCTGTTGATAATATGCTGTATGCCGCACCGGTTTTTTCTTCCATTCCTTTTGGAAAAATAATATCTATCGATACTTCCCTTGCTGAAAAAGTAGATGGGTTTAGTGCCTTTATCTCTGCCAAGGATATTCCCGGAGAAAATCAAGTGGGTGTTATCATCCAGGATCAGCCTCTCTTTGCAGACAAAACGGTTCGATACATAGGTGACACTGTCGGTTTGGTAATTTCTGGGACAGATGAATCAGCTCATAAATCCGCTAAATTAGTTGAAATCCAATATGAAACTTACACTCCCTATCTATCCATTGACGCAAGCCGTGAAGCTAAGTCTGATTTTGTACACGAATCCATGATTGCTTGCAAGCATAGAGTACGAAAAGGAAATGTAAATGAAGGTTTCAAGTCCTCAGATCGCATCATAAAGGCTGAATTCAAAACACCTTTGCAAGAGCACTATTATCTGGAACCACAGGGATGTATTGTTATCCCTCGGCAGAAGGGTGGAGTCACAGTAATTGCTTCTTTGCAATGTCCGTTCTATATCCAAAAAGCCGTGGCAAAGGCGCTGGCGCTGGAACTTTCTGATGTGGTTGTTGAACAGACTCCAACCGGCGGGGCATTTGGTGGAAAGGAGGATATTCCATCTGAGCTTGCTGCAAGAACTGCTGTGGCTGCAGTAAAACTTGACCGTCCTATTAAAATGGTATATCATCGGAGAGAAGATATCCAGTTGAGCAGCAAAAGGCATCCATTCCAAATGATGTACAAAGTAGGTGTTTCAAAGGATGGTAAACTGTTAGCAGCTGAAATACTATTGGAAGAAAATGCAGGTGCTTACGCTACTTTGTCATCTGTCGTTTCTTACCGGTCAGCAGCCCAGGCCATGGGTCCATATATCGTTCCGAACGTGAAAGTAGATTCCTATTCATATTACACCAATCTTCCGCCGAATGGTGCTTTCCGTGGATTTGGGTCTCCCCAAGCTGCATTCGGACATGAACGGATGATGGACATTATTGCTGAAGAATTAGGTATGGACCCCATGGAACTGAGGCTGAAGAACATAATAAAACCCGGGGATACAACAACTACAGATCAAAAGCTCACTGTAAGTGTGGGAGCAGAAGAAACCATAATAAAAGCTGCTGAGTCCTCAGAATGGTCATCATTCAGTCCTCCAGTAGACGACCGATACTTACATGGTTTAGGAATGAGTACCATCCATTACGGTAATTGTCTTGGAGCTGCCGGCTGGCATATGGACGGTGCTGCTGCCAGAATCCAGATACTCAGGACTGGATCAGTTGCGGTCTCTTTTGGATTGGTGGAAATGGGGCAGGGGGCTCTTACGGTTGTCCAACAGATGACAGCAGACGCGTTAGGAATATCGCCTGAACGAATCTTTGTTCTTCCCACTACGACAGAAAGAATGCCGGATAGCGGTCCATCTGTAGCAAGCCGCAACGTGGTTATGACAGGAAACGCCATTCGAGATGCTGCAGAAAAGTTAATTCCAGTTTTGAAGGAAGCCTCTGCGGAACTGTTGGAATGCAAATCAGATAGGGTGGAGATCTCCGATGATAGAGTTCTAGATATGTCCAGTGAAATAGATGTTTCTTTCGAGGAGTTGGCACAATACCTTTATACTTCAAATCGAACAACTGAGGAACTGGGATGGTGGCACGTTCGTGAGCTTGATTACGACGCAGATATTGGAATAGGAGAAGCTTACTTTACCTACTCTTATGCCACACATATTGCCAAAGTCCAGGTAAACAAACTTACAGGACAGGTTCATGTAGATAAGATTTGGGCGGCTCACGATGTAGGCAGAGCCATCAATCCTGCCGGTTTAGAGGGTCAAGTAGAAGGGGGTACGGCTCAGGGGATCGGTTGGGCAACTACTGAAGATTTTGTAATATCTGACGGTGTAGTGGAAACATCGAATCTTTCTACATATCTGCTGCCGACTGCTAAGGATGCAGCTGATGTTGAAACGGTCATTATCGAAGATCCTGAACCGGAAGGCCCCTGGGGAGCAAAGGGAATCGGTGAACCGGCAATTATTCCTACAGGCGCCGCAATAGCTAATGCTGTAAGTAATGCTATCGGTGTACAAATGAATGAAATACCTCTAACCCCTGAACGAGTTATGAACGCAATCAATAGAAAAAAGTGAGAACTGCCTGTTTTACATCTCGTGTTTTGTCAGATAACTACAATAATCTGATAGTATTTATTTTTGCCTTTAATCCTTGCGAATTAAACAGGGCTTGTGTAATTAGCAAGGAACATGATAAAAGAGAAAAAGCCATAAAAATTACCGCTATCCATATTTCGGATCTGTTGTTTAAACTTCAGAATTAACTTGAAAAAATATTGAAAACACTATTAACAAACTGCCGTGTCATCAATCCCTTCGGTGTAATGGAGTGTATAGATAATGGGTTTATTCTCATTGAAGATAGTCTAATTTCGAAGGTAGGAAACGGAACTGCGGATCATCCTTCAGCTAAAACTATTGATTTAAATGGCAAGACCGTTCTACCAGGAATGATCAATGCTCATGCTCATCTCTATTCTTCCCTGGCTATGGGAATGCCGTTTCCGATAGGGGATCCAAAGAACTTCACTGAAATATTAGAGCAAATCTGGTGGATACTGGATAGAGCATTGGATGAAAACAGTACCCGGGCATCTTTTGAAGCTGGGCTTTTAGACCACCTCAAATATGGTGTTACAACAGTAATAGATCACCATTCCAGCCCGTCTTTTATCGAAGGTTCACTCCAAATGTTGGCAAACGCGGCTGAACAATTCGGAATGAATATTTCCGGTGCATTTGAAATGTCCGACCGTAATGGTGAAGATATCTTCAAGAAAAGTCTGAAAGAAAACCTTGGATTTCATAAGAGTTATCAAAATAGCGCTCATATAAGACCGCTGATCGGTTTACATGCATCATTTACTCTGTCGGATGAGTCGCTGAAGACTATCGCTGAAGCTCTTGCTCAGGAAGAAGGGTGTGGAATTCATATTCACACAGCTGAAGATAAAGTCGATCAGGAAGATGCGGTTGCCAGAGGTTACCATTCTGTGCTTCATCGTCTTGAGTCGTTCGGATTGCTAAACAAAAACAGTCTGGTAATTCACGGTGTGCATTTTCAGCCGTATGATGTTGATATTCTAAAGAGTACCGGAGCGATGCTGGTGCACAATCCATCTTCCAATGCGAACAACCGTGTGGGAATGACATCATCTGACTTAATTAAGTCTGTTAGCGCAGGATTGGGAACAGACGGTATGCAGGGGAATATGCCGGCAGAAGCCAAAGAAGGAACGCTGATTCGAAGCAGTCACTTACCGGGTGAAGCTGTAAATGTGAACTATCTAGAGCTTCTCTTCAAAAATAACGCTGAAATCGCAACAAGATTATTTGGTCGAAAGATTGGGAAATTAGAAGTAGGATATTCTGCAGATCTTGCTATTTATGATTACCATCCCCGAACAGAAGTAAATGTCCACCCCAATTATCTCCATTTATTTCTGTTCGGGGATGGTAATCAT
>CAZHRR010000089.1:0-10115 GCA_964534955.1 uncultured bacterium | reverse complement strand
CTGAAATGAATTCTTTAACCTATTACATTCCGCTACATTTCGGGGGAACTCCAGCAAAGAATCCGTTGGAGTCACTGAAAGCGTTACATCATCGCAAAAGGGAACAGCTATGAGCGACCGAACCAAAGGAATTCTCGGATACCCTGTGTTTTCATTCCATTCGTGTTCAGGCACTCTAATCTTTTGGTACACATCTCCTTGTTCAGCGACATCCTCCATATACATACCACCTATTTCCACCGTAAACGAAACCAAGGTGTTGTTAGACTCAACAACATTAATTTCTGGGGGTACAGGGGTAGAGCGGGTGAACACCACCCAAGTTTCCATCGCTGCAGAGTAACTCGAAGCAAGAATTATAGTAAGAACTATTTGATACCAAGTTGTTCTATTCATTTGTCATCCCTTTCTTGACTTATTCATTATTATCACCTAATTAAAAGCATTTTCTTAGTAATAAGCTTATCTTGTATTCTTATTTGTAATAAATAGTTGCCGCTCGCTACATCAACCCCATCCTTATTTTTACCATCCCACACTATTTGATATAACCCCGGTTGTTTCACCCCGTTCATCAGTTTCCTTATTACCCTGCCACCTATGTTTAATATTGACAGGTCAACAACAGTATTTCCTATACTATTATCTATTCGATACTGGATGGTTGTCATTACATTAAAAGGATTAGGATGGTTTTGATAGAGTTCAAACCCATTGATTATCAATGTATCTTCCTCTTTATCCACCGCGCCAACTTCTCCATTTATGGGATTAAATTCTGTGAAAGTCTCTCCGTAATCGTTGCTGTAGTAGATATAGACCATTTCCGGCCCATCGAAACTGCTTGCCCTGGAAATGGAAACAAAGACATCTCCCGGCTCCCGGCCCCCCACCATATCAAAGAACCAGTCATAAGGATCAAATTGGTGAAAAGAATATTTATAGGCAAAACTCGCACCATAATCTGAGCTGTAATACAAATAGCGGCTAGAGGGATCAAAAATGTAGAGCTCTCCTGAAACAGCACCTCTACGCAATTGCATGAAGGGAGCTGTTGTTAATTGTGATTGCAGTCTGAATGTGTCACCATAATCTATACTGCGGAATAAGAGACCATTTGTGACTTGAGATTCGTACATCAAAGCATAAACTTCTCCGTCTTGATGGCCTACCGATAAATCTATGCCCCACCCATACAATCCTGATAAAGACAAATATTGAAAAGTTTCACCATAGTCCAAACTAAACCTCAGGGAGTTCCATATTTCTCCAGGTACCCTCCCACTGGTAAGGCTAACTTGTACATCATTATTCTTCAGATCCCAATCAGAACCATAGTTTGTACTATAATACAGTTTACCAGGCACCGAACCGTCCTGATAATATATTCCACCAGGTGTTGAGTCGGCCGTTATTCGGTTCAAATCCAGACTGTCACTAATCAAAGTCAGAGTGCTACCAAAGTCAACGCTATGGTATAATGCCAGCCCGTATTCATAATTATCGAAGTCCGGGCATACAATATAGAGTTCTTCAGGCTCAGGACCCTTAGCTAACCAATCATCGGCCTGAATAACAACAGATGTCATAAGTACAAGCAGCAAGATAGTTGAAAACCATTTTTTATGATTAGACCACATGTCTCTCATCCATACTAAAGGCGAATTTCCAGATATAAGGAATTATTTATCCTCTTAAGAAATTTTACTAAGTTAATACGACATATCAAATCACTTTTAGCGTGTTCTTAATAATCGACTATTCGTCTGTTCTCATAACTAGAGCCAAACCTGTCCAAACAACAGAAACAGCCAGTCCCGCATAAAACGGCTGCACTCCCAGAAATGATACGTCTGCCGCTCCCAGCAGAAACCAGATTATACTCACTCCGGCGGAAGTGACCATCATCCACCCCACCTTGGGAATTTTGACCTGCGGTAGGAAAGTAGCTAAAAACGGCAGCAGCAGTCCCGGTACAACTACGCTCCCCAGCGTAAGCCACAAGTCCACTACTGATGGAATTGCCCACGCCAATATCAGCGATCCGATTGCGACGATAATCAACCCCGCCTGAGTTTGCTTTACTGAGTTTCTACTGCCCTTTGCCACAATATCCCGGCCAAAGGTGATGGCACTGATAAAGCCGAGCGAGTCCACTGTCGACATTATAGTCGCTAACAGTCCGGCGAAGAAGAGTCCCTGCAGGAGCGGAGGGAGGATCTCAACTCCCAGGAATGGGAGGGCGAGCTTTGGATCTGTGATCATACCTGCCGGAAGGAGAACGGAATAGAGTCCGGCTGTGAGAGTTAGGAAATCGAAGGCAATCCAAAAAAGAATAGAGATAAGGATTCCCCGGCGAGCCACAGCCGGAGATTTCGCCGCTGCGCACCGCTGATAGAACCCGGGATCCACGAAAGTCCAGAGTGCTATGAAAAACCATACTACAATATACTGAGTAGAATTTCCGCCATGCCACGTGAGGTGAAGGTATTTGCCTATTCCGTTCAGCTTTCCTGCCAACTCGCCAAAGCCGCCGTACTCGCTAATTGCATATGCCACAAGCGCGCCAAAGCCGGCAAACATCAGAATGAACTGTAGGACATCTGTACGTATCACAGAACGGAATCCACCCCGGTAGATGTAAATCATGCTAAGGAGTGTCGCTACAATTAGGGAAGGCAGAAGCGGCAGGTTGAAGAGGAAGCCCAGTAGTACACCCACGCTCAAAATGTATGGAGCCGGTGAGGCGAGAACCATCACCAGCACGGCGCTGATGACTGCCGGTCCTCTTCCGTAAGCTTGATTGAACCGGTCGGGAATGGTGAAGGATTCGTTCTGCCTAATCCTTCCTGCCACGAAAAAGGCGAAGAGGAGGGCGAAGAAGTAGTAGGGTAGTCCGAATACTACCCAGTTGGAGATGCCGTAAGTGAAAGTGAACTCACCTACACCGAGAATCCCGCCGTACCATGTCGCTACCAGCGAGGCGGTAAACGGGAAGATGGTCAATTTTCGTCCTGCTAAGAGATAATCGCTTTCGTCCTCACTGAATCTCCGTTTGCTGCGGAAAAGTCCAATCCCAAGGACCACAGCAAAATAGATGAGAACAACAATAGCGCCAAGTGAATCGAAGGGGAGTTTCATTGAATTATTCCCAAAAAACAGTATAGTAGAAGGACATCACCCTCTCCTTAATCCTCTCCCATCGAGGGAGAGGAGACTTTCAGATAAGAGCAGTTCAAATTTCAGACAGTAAAATCGTCTTGATCCTGCGGCAAATCCTCTCTCTTTATCCCAGATTTTCCCAAGGCGACGATTACAACTTCCTCTCCTGGAGATTCTGTAGAACAAATCGCTGATCTGTGGAGAATGAAAAGAGGGGGTGTGATAATCTAAGATTACAGTCTGCGAGTTGGTTAAAGTATGATTTCGACTCATGGACTCAAGCTGGATGAGCGATAAAGACCAGTACTGTCCCATCCTCGGCTGTCACGGAAAAGGAATTGCCGGTGGCTTCGTTGCTGATACCATGGCCGCTGCTGGCGAGCATTTCGCCGTGGAGATCATACTTTAATCCTGCTGTGGTAATCCTGACTGGCTTTCCCAGACAGTGAAGGGAGACCCGCCGGCCGGCTTCAGTTTCGAATGTTTTCTTGTTACTGACAGGCACGATAGTGAAATAGTCTGTAACAGCAGAAAGCCGGATTTCTCCACTAAAATTGACCAACAGATGGAGATTCGCTAGTGTGTGGTCATCCCTCAATCCGGTGACTCCCAGCAGTGTCACTTCCGAAATACTGTTGTCCAGGCACCATTTGATGGCTTTTTCCAGATCTGTATTCTCCTGGCTCTTATCCCGGATGACATCACCGCTGAGACGTTCCCGGTCAGTCTGGAGAGTGTCGAGGTCGCCAATGACGAGCGATGGTGTTAAACCAACAGCAAGAGCTTGGTCAGCAGCGCCATCGCAGCAGATGAGTGTTCCGGCGGAAGAGAGGAGAGAGAGAGGAACGGAGTGAGAGGGAAAGCGGCCGTCAGCCAGGATGACAACCGGCTCTGGATGATCTACTTCTCCCATGATGCCCCGAGCCACGCCTCAAAAAGTTGCTTTTGTTTATCTGAGGCTTCGTCCAGCCGAGTAATTGAAAACTTGTCGGGAGGAGTAATAGAAGGTGTAATCTCGAGCTCCACGATTTCTCCTTCACGGGAGATGAGAAGCTTGACTTTTTCTCCGACGGTAGCCTCTTTCAAGAGTTTGGTCACATTGTCTGGTATCAGCCGGTTACCGTTCAGGGCAATGAGCTCATCATTCACGTTCACGCCGCCCTCTGCAGCCGGTGTACCGTCATAAACCGTCTTGACGACAATTCGACTATCATCAGATTTGTGTTTGAGACCGAAATATGCGTCAGACTCTTTATTGTCATCAGCGTAACTTTGCTCCAGTTGGCAGCCCACAAGGGAGAGATAACGGTTGTAGTCAAGTTCGTCGGTAGTGTCCACGTACCGCCAGATATCGTCCAAATTACGACCTGCTGCTTCTTCGCAAATCTGACGGAATTCTGATGAGGTGTAACCTCGTTTCTCACCTTTGTAAATCTCTTGGAATACTTTTCTGAATGCATCGTCCAGCGATTTCTCCCCATTGGAGTTCTCAACGATGGCCAGGTTAAGCAGAAAACCCACCACAGCTCCCTTGGCGTAGTAGGAGATTTGTGTATTGGGAGAATTCTCGTCCCGGCGGTAGTACTTGATCCAGGCATCAAAGCTTGCTTCAGAAAGCGATTGGACTTGTCTTCCCGGTGTCGTTTCCACCTGCTTGATTAATCGGCCAACGTAATCAAAATAGTCTTCTTCTGTGAACAGTCCCGCCCGGTAGGGGATGACACTTTCGTAGTATTCTGTGAATCCCTCGGCTATCCAGAGATCGGTAGTGTAGTTTTCTTCATCGTAGTCAAACGGTCCCAAGGTGAAAGGTCGAATGCGCTTCACATTCCATGTATGGAAAAACTCATGGCTCATGAGCGTCAGGAAATCCTTATACTTCTTCTCATCGGAGAACTTCCACCGCTGTCCCTGAACTGTGCATGAATTGAGATGCTCCAGTCCGCCCCCTCCGCTCTCCAGCAACAGAATCAGGAAGACGTACCTGTCATATGGAAAAGAGCCGAAAAGTTCTCGAGTCTGGCTGACGATGGCTTTTGTATCATTAAGGAATTTCTCCTTATCCAAGTTACTTTCGCCATAGATTGCGACTTCGTGCGGTGTTTCCTTTACTTTGAACTTGAGGACCTCGTGGTTGCCCATAAGAATAGGTGAGTCTACAAGGATGTCGTAATTGGAAAATGCGAATGTTCTGGTTTTACCACCTGCTCTATGGAGACCAGTGGAGATCTTACGCCACCCCCGCGGGAGCTGAATCTTCAACTCGCCCGGCTGATCCTGAAGTCCGTCTATATAGAGGAATACGGAAGCGCCGTTCAGGTAGCCACGGGAGCTGTTCAGGAAACTGGTCCTCACTGTCTGCACATACGCGTATACTTTATAGGTAACCGTGAAATCAGAAGCCCCGCCAGTTGCGACTTCCCAAACGTTTTTGGCATTCTTATGTACCGGCAGTTCATGTTTGCCTGAAGATGCCAAGACACGGGGGATATTCTTGGAGAACTCCCGCACGAGATATGAGCCCGGTGTCCAAACTGGCATCTTTAGTGTGGCGCTTTTTCCGGTGTAATCCTTAACTGTCAGAGTCACATGGAAATAGTGGCTGCTGGGCCTCGGCATGGAGAGAGTGTAGCTGATGCGAGGTTCAGCCATTGAGATGTTCCAAATTATTATAATCCCTAAAATTGTAAACTTGATATTCCTCATACACAACAATCTCCTTTCGTTTCACGGCGGAGAAAAGTTACACAGTGAGGTGACATTGTGGAAGGAAGATTTACAATTGCTGATTGTCAATTGTCAATTTTCAATTTTTCTTCGCTATTTTTTCAAGGATCAATGACGGTTATCAATGCCGTTTTCTTCTATGTTTTTCCCCTCTATTCATAAGAGAGGGGACTTCACGAAGTGCTCGCAAAGGGAGTCCCTTTGGGAAATGGGGTGAGTTTATTATTGTCGGTTTTCCACAATCGTCAATATATGAGGAGCGGCTTCGCTGGTTTTACACAGACCAATATCAGAATCAGGGAACTCCATAAACATGTTGCAAATCGGGTTAGGAGTGTTATAAATTGGAAACGATTTATACAAAAAACGTTTCCTATGACTACTCCCATTGACACACAACGAGAACAGATATTAGAGGAAGGATTCGAAGAAGTAACTGGCCAAGGTGTCAGGGCTTTTACTGTTGAATCTCTTGCCGCCCGCCTGGGGATAAGCAAGAAGACAATCTACAAATTCTTCCCCACGAAGGAAGTTCTTCTCGATAAGATATTAGAATTTGCCAAAAGACGGATCGTTCATGAGATTGAGCGTATCCGGGAGGAAGAATCCAATCCGGCTAATCGCTTCCTCAAGATGATGGATTTCATAATTAAGATGCTAGGAAAGGTTTCACCTCAGCGAATGTCTGAGTTGAAAGTGCGTTATCCAGTAATTTGGATGAAACTGGAAGAATTCCGTCTGGAGCGGAGAGCCGACTTCCATGAATTTCTGTCTGAAGCGCAGGAGGCGGGGTACGTCCGGGCAGATGTGGATATTGACACCGTAGCTACCTTGTACATCCACATTGTCAACTCAACTTTCCAACCGGAGTTTTTTATCCAGAGTGATATGTCAGTTTCGGAGACCATTCAGCTTTTTGTTGATATTATTACACAGGGTTTATTTACAGAGAAAGGACTCAAGAGTGTCGAGACTGAATAATCTCATACTGAAATTTCCCCGGACTGTGATAGCCCTGTCTTTACTGATCACGGTCATCATGCTCTCCTTTGTTCCCAGGATACAGTTTGAGCCGGATGTGAAGGAGATGATCCCTGATGATTTCCCTGCTGTGAAGAACCTGGCGGTTCTGGACAGCATCTTTGGCGGCAGTGAGATCATAGTAGTAGCAGTGGAGTCTGATTTTCTTTTTACTCCGTCTGTGCTAAAGAAATTCGCTCCGCTGGATACCCTTTTGGCTGATGCGAAAGGAGTGGATAAAGTGATGTCAATCTACTCAGCCAAGGAAATTTCAGGCGGTGCCGGGATGTTGTCAATTGACGATCTGATAGAAGATATTCCGGAGACTCCCGAGGAGATAGACAGTTTGAAATTGGCAATTGCTGGTAATGATCTCATTTACAAAAGTTTGGTATCTGAAGAATTCGATGCTATGGCGTTCTTTTTAATGCTGGTTCCCACAGCAGAGCTTAATGATGAAGGTATCCGTGAAGAGTTAGAGGGAATCATCGAGCCGTATCGCGGACCTGATAATCTTTACATTGCGGGTCTGCCCATTACCCGATCAAATATTGTGAAGACGATGCAGACAGACATGAAGTCGTTCCTACCGTACGGTATTCTGCTGATGATTGTACTGCTGGCGCTCAGCTTCCGGAGCTGGTTGGGTGTCTTTCTCCCGCTGGCTGTGGTAATCATGTCCATCATCTGGACATTAGGACTCATGAGCTTATTGGGAATCAGATTTACCATGATCTCTATTCTAATTCCCGTGATGCTCATTGCTGTTGCGAACGATTACGGAATTCATATCATTGCTCACTACTTCGAGAACTTCAAGCGAAAAAAGATCACCAAAAAAGACGCCAACATCCGAGAGACGATCGACAGTCTGAACAAACCCATCTTTTTGGCAGGGATCACCACCATCGTTGGTCTGATGAGTCTCATGGGGCACTTTCTTCCTCCAGCGAAGGAGTTGGGAATCCTGGCAGGATTCGGAGTCTTCATCGCCTTCTCGTTGAGTCTTACCTACATTCCCGCAGCATTAAAGGTCCTTCGAATTCCCCCATGGATTTCCGGAGGAGGGCAGGATCAACGCTTCAATCGCTTCCTTCAGGGTTGGGGGAGATTTTTCGTACGTTTCAAGCGGACTGTTTTGGCAGCGGCAGTTGTGGGTGTTATTGTCGCTGGATTTAAAATTCCATCCCTCCGCATTGATACTGACCCTATACACTATTACCGGGAAGGATCTGAGATTCGCGTTAACAACGAGCGGATCAGTGAAAACTTCGGAGGTTCAAGTCAGCTTTCCATTGTAGTAACCGGTGACATCAAGGAGCCGGCCACATTACGGAGGATGAAAAAAATCTCGGATTTCCTGGAGCAGCAGCCGGCTATCACCCGGACTGTTTCAATTGTAGATCAGGTAGAACTGCTGAATGAAGCGTGGCACGATGATGATCCAGTTTTTAGAGCCATTCCTGACGATAGTATAGCAATTGGGGATACAATAATATCAGGGCGCAGTCAGGTAGCTCAGCTTCTCCAGTTTCTGGATGAGGAAGATGTGGAACAGTTCGTACAGATGGAGGAAGATACCGTAACGTTTGAGACAGAGTTTGTGAGGGCCCAGATCATTGCAAGGATTAATCGCATCAGTTCAGCAGAGATTCTAGAATTGAATAAAAAGGTAGATGATTTTATTGAATTGAATTACTCTTTTAAGGAAGTATCTCCCGTAACTGGTGCAGCCTCAATTCTGGGGACACTCACCGATCTTATTGCAAGGGGACAGCTGCGGAGTCTGGCCATTTCTCTGGTGCTTGTTTTTCTGGTAACATCCCTTGTGTTTCGTTCATTTCAAGCGGGACTTTACAGTGTTTTTCCTCTGGGAGGTGCCGTGATTTTGGTGTTTGGATTCATGGTGTACTTTAGCATCGAACTAAACGTAGCTACAAGCATGTTGACGAGCATTCTTATCGGAGTGGGAATTGACTATACCATCCACTTTCTGTGGCACTACCGGCGATATGTAAGGGAAGGTATGGATGGTCAAGAAGCGGTTATCCAGACTCTCACTACTTCCGGGAAGGGGATTATCTTTAATGCGTTTTCTGTGATGATTGGCTTTATTGTTCTGACAATTTCCGGATTCCTGCCCATCTTCTTCTTCGGCTTTGTCATCATCTTTTCCATCGGGATGTGTCTGATAGGAGCCCTGGCGCTGCTTCCGGCTCTTGTAGTATGGACTAAGCCACGGTTCATTTTCAGGGAGATAAAAAGTGAATTTTGACCGTCTAAAAACCAATCGCGACTACTTATTTGCTGCTATCCTCGGTGCAGCGGCATCTGTGGTAGCAGGGATACTGATCTGGAAGGGATTAGCATGGTTGTGGAACTGGTTCTCAGCCACTGGTGAAGATGGTTCTGTATGGCTGGCTATCTGGGAATTCTGTACATCAAATCTCAGTATTCTCATTGTGATCTATGGACTTATCTCGCTGCA
This sequence comes from uncultured bacterium, assembly GCA_964534955.1. Lineage (GTDB taxonomy): Bacteria > Fidelibacterota > Marinisomatia > Marinisomatales > UBA2128 > UBA2128. The sequence continues at coordinate 718 of CAZHRR010000089.1, read as the reverse complement.
GGTGTCTGGCTTGGTCGAGCTTAAGTATGGTAAAAACTTCCTGAGGGCATTCGGTCTGGCGCTGATTCTGACGCCGCCGGTGATGATGGTAGTTTATGGGCATAGAAAAACTGAAGACCATGGGTAACCAAACCAAAATACGGGAGAAGAAACATCGACTACCTTTGGTGGTGTATCGTGGTCAGTTAGTCGTAACTTTCACAGCAAACCTTAAATATGGCGATTATCTACTTACTGATGAGCCGATCTTTGAAAACTTGGTTATTGCTTTGGAACAGGCAATGGTAGAAAATCTATGTAAATGTATCTTTACTTTTATGCCGGATCATACTCACATCATTGTTTTTGGTGAATCAGAAGATTCCGACGCTTACACTGCTATGGTAAAATTCAAGCAGTATTCAGGATATTGGTTTTCTGAGAACAATCCAGACATGAAATGGCAGAAGGACTTTTATGATCATGTTCACGGTGGTGACGAAGATATGTTTAATCAGATTTTGTATCTGTTGAATAATCCTGTACGGAAAGGGTTGGTGAAGAAGTGGTGGCAATATCCGTATAGTGGTTCCATAGGATTTGATTGGGATAAGATCGTAAAACGTTTTTCTTTACCATTGGACCCGTAGCCTCACCCTTTATGGGTGAGCCAGCGCAGGCATAAAGCCTGCGGTTACGGATGAGCCAGCGCAGGTATGAAGCCTGCGGTTACGGATGA
>CAZHRR010000088.1:0-10126 GCA_964534955.1 uncultured bacterium | reverse complement strand
TACGATAGACAGGTACAAAAGAACCAAAAATTCACCGGCTGGCAGTTCCTTCACTAAAATTCTCTTGTCCGGGCTAAAAAGAAAAAACTCATCACCGATTTTCCCACCCGCCTGCCACCCACAGAGTGGGGCGGGCAGGCTGTGCGCTTTGTACACACAGTGTCCTCGTACAATCGGCTCTTCAGACCCGCCTACACTCACTCTACACTATCGTTACGAGTAACAGGTTCGTTACGGCGGGCAGACAGTTTTCTTTTCTATACGCCCGTACTGTCGAATTTCTTAACGTGCGGAACTACAATGCCGGAATAAAAACCCTTTAAGGCTAATCGTTTTTGTCATCAGTGGAGTTATTGATTTTTGCCGCCTTATGCACAGCATCCTGAGGAGAAAAAGTGAGGATAAAAGTCACAGCGGAGCGAAGCCCGCCAGCCCCGACCAACAGGAGGCGGGCAGGGAAATGAATTACTTACTGTTTGAGTCCCGACATATATGTCGGGATGAGTTTAAGTAATTCCCTGAGCAGAACTGGGACGCCTCACTTTTTGTACAGCCTGCCCGTTCGTAACGAACCTGTTACTCGTAACGATAGTGTAGAGTGAGTGTAGACGGGCGGCTGTTTCTGCACAGCATCCTGCGGATTTTGCTCCAGAGGAGCTCCTGCGACCCGGAGGGTCTCCTGTGATGGAGCAGTACTTTTCTTACGCTAAGAAAAGTACGAAATAAACGTTCTTTGCTGTTTGAGGCGGACAGATTAGTGCAAGTGTCTAGCATTCAGATAGATTAATGAAAATATCAATATCAGAATATTGGAGTGCCGATCAAGATTTCTACATATCTTTACTTCCGCGGACTCGTTCTCAACCCTGAGACTACCGCCTCCATCTCTCCCCAGCTGAATCCCTTTCGCTTAAGCTGATTGATGAACCGCCTTTTCTCCTTCGGATCCACTTCAGATTCCAGCTCAATCCCCCGCTTCTGCATGAGCGCTGCGATAATCTCCTCCGGGGGATGCTCGGTGTAGATCTCGTCCACTACCTGAGCAATCAGCTCCCGGTCAATTCCTTTCTGATACAGTTCACTCCGCAGTCCAGCAGGTCCCAGATACTTTGACTTCACACGATCCCGGGCAAACATCCGAGCGAAGTCGAGGTCGTTCAGGTAGCCGTCATCCTCCAATTTGGCAATAACGGGCGCCACCTGGTCTTTGCTCCACCCCTTTTTAAGCAAACGGTCGCGCATCTCCTTTTCACTGAGGGGACGATAGCTGAGGAGCCGGTAGGCAGATTGCAGGATTTGGTGAGTTTCTTCTTCTGCTTTCAGGGATGCCAGTGCATCAGGTAAGAGTCGATCGCCGACTTTAAGATGATTCTGAAACAGAACACCCTCAGACAAATTGAGGGCGAATTCACCGTCTATATAGATAGAACGACGCTTACGGTTTTTTACATTGACCTTGATTGCAGTGATTTCATTTCGCTTTTGCATCCTATAGTAAAAGTAATGCCACTAAGGCACTAAGGCATAAAGAATAAGTTAACAGCTGAAAAAATAGAATGTGAAAATTCTTTCATCCTCTTTTATCATATTCGATACTCATCTTTGAATATTTCAGCAGACTGTCGTTCAATTAGGTAGACTGCTACTACCACTGTTCCTACTACTGCCACTGCTACTGCTACTCGGTCTTATGCTTCTATCCCGAGGAAACCTTTCACTTTCACTTCTATCTCACCACGGAGGTCATCATTCTCTTTCAAGAAGTGACGGGTGTTCTCCCGGCCCTGGCCGAGCTTTTCATCATCATAAGAGAACCATGCACCTGACTTCTGTACAATCTCCCCTTTCAGCGCCAGGTCGAGAAGGTCACCTTCATAGGAAATCCCCTCACCGTACATAATGTCGAATTCCGTCTGTCTGAATGGCGGCGCACATTTGTTCTTCACTACTTTTACCCTCACGCGACTGCCGACAACAGAGTCCCCTTCCTTGAGAGCTTGAATCCGGCGGATATCCAGTCGAATGGAGGTATAGAACTTCAGGGCGCGGCCGCCGGGAGTCGTCTCCGGATTCCCGAACATGACTCCGATTTTCTCGCGGATCTGATTGATGAAGATGACAGCTGTTTTGGACTTAGAGACGGTTCCGGTGAGTTTACGGAGGGCTTGAGACATCAACCGGGCCTGGAGTCCCACATGACTGTCACCCATCTCCCCTTCCAGTTCCGCCCGAGGAACGAGAGCAGCTACCGAGTCAACTATAACTACATCCACTGCGCCGCTGCGGACAAGAGTCTCACAAATCTCAAGGGCTTGCTCACCGCTGTCCGGCTGAGATATGAGCAACTCCTCAATGTCTACACCCAGCTTCTGAGCATAAGCAGGATCGAGAGCATGCTCGGCATCAATGAAAACGCCATTCCCTCCAAGTTTTTGCGCTTCGGCCAGGATATGGAGAGCCAGCGTCGTCTTGCCGGACATCTCGGGTCCGTAAATCTCCGATACCCTTCCCCGGGGAATTCCGCCCACTCCAAGAGCTGCATCGAGAGATATTGATCCGGTGGGTATTGAGGCTATATCTTCAAGGGGAGCGCCTTCTCCCAGCTTCATAATAGATCCCTCACCAAACTGCTTGTCAATCTGCCCTACGGCAAGGTCCAGAGCCTTTTTCCGCTGATCTTCAACTTTTGATTTTGCATTAGCTTTTGCCATTAGAATCTCCTATTGCTTGGGTGTCAATTGATGGACCCCGAGGATCGAATAAATGGGACCGCCAGGGACTAAATCACTCTGAAACAAACTTAATTTCTCAATAGTGAATGGTATCGGTTCGTACTCCGAATTTAAGAAGGTAGTCACGTCCGGCGTAACCTTTTGTGGATAGCGGATACGACCAATGGTGATATGCGGCGAAAATTTCCGCTCTTCAGCAGGGATGCCGAGAGGATCCAGAGCCTGGTTGATATCACTTGCCAGGGCAGCGAGACGGTCTATTTCGCCGTTTGCTCCCAGCCACAAAATCCGGGGACGCTGCTTCTTCGGAAAGACTCCAGTACCGGAGATAGTAAGGGATAAATCTTTGTGAGGTTTGACGGCTTCCGAAAGTGCATCATTAATTTCCGGGATGAGATCCCGGGGGGTTTCACCGATAAACTTAAGTGTCAAATGGATGTTTTGCAGCTTAACCCACTTCACTACTTTGGGGCGAGCTTCCACAGTTGAATGAAGGCTCAGCACTGCACTGCCTACAGCTCTGGGAAGCTCGATGGCTACAAAAGTTCTTAACAGACGTTTTTTGGTCACTTCTGAGATATCCTCCGTATGTTTAACTTAATCATCGTTGTCCACTTAAAAACCAATTCTCCGGCGCGGTTCCTCTGGTTGCTGTAACAACTGCGTTACTAATTCCACAACCTGATTCAATGTATCGCCTTGTGTTCTCATCTCGCGTTCGAGTCTCTCTACACGCAATGCCAACTCCCTGTTGGAATAGAGCAACTCACGAAGTCGTACAAAAGCCCTCATTATGAGTATATTAATTTCAATTGCCTTGTCGCTATGCAAAACTGATGAAAGCATCGCCACACCTTGTTCTGAAAACACTTTTGGATTATAGGGTGAAAATTTGAGATATTGGAGGTGGTCACAATTTGCAACCACCTGTTCTTTCTCCTTATTGGTTAATTCAAACATGAAATCTGTAGGAAACCGCTTACGGTTACGACTTACTTGCTGGTTAAGACGCTTAGTTTCAACACCATATAACAAGGCTAGATCACTGTCAAGTATCACCTTCTCTCCTCTAATCAAGAGAATTTTATCGGTTATTCTTTCAATGGGAACCAGATCAGTCATTTACTCTTAACATCTTGATTTGTAATTCTAAGTTCATCAACTCTCTATGATGATAATCTTGGCTTCTAAACTGGTCACAGATTGTAACCACCTCATTGGAGGACACAATTTGTGACCTCCAATTTGATGTCAAAAAATATGATTTCAAGTTACTCATATCAAACTCAACCTCACCATATTCAGCGCAGCCTGAGCTGAAAGCTCCTTATTGTACCGCCTGTCTTTGGAAAAGACAAACTCATGAACTGCCACATCACCAGCTACATCCACAGCAATATAAACAAGACCTACAGGTTTCTCCTCTGTACCACCGGTAGGACCGGCGATGCCGGTGATTCCTACTCCTACATCAGACTGAAACACTTTCCTTACTCCTGAAGCCATCTCTTGAGCTGTCTCTTCACTCACAGCTCCGACCTCGTTTAACGTCTCCTGTGATACTCCCAGCAGATTCATCTTGGCAGCATCACTGTAAGAGACAACACCGCCCAGGAAATACTCAGAACTGCCAGCAACGTTCGTAATTCGATTTCCCAACAATCCACCAGTACACGATTCTGCAGTCGCTAATGTTACTCCCCGCTCGATAAGAAGTCGGCCTACAGCCTCCTCCAGCGACTCCCAATCTTCCGCATAGACATAGTTACCGATCCGGTCAAAAAAGCTTCCGCTTAATCCTAATAACGCCTCCTTGTCATACGACATCAACCGGATATCTACACCCATGAACCCGGGTAGGAATGCTACCTTTACATCATCCTCGCTGACAAGATCCTTCACCTTATCATATAGGGCAGATTCTATGATGCCTGTTGTCCGGATAGTTGTTACATGGAGTTCCTCTCTCTGAAGCCCTTCCAGTTCAGGCAGGATCGTCTCTTCCATCATACGCTTCATTTCTGACGGAACACCGGGCATCACATAGATGCGGCTGTCTCCATCCACATATTTCAAACCGAGAGCAGAGCCGAGAGGGTTGGTAATCGTCTCTCCATTGTCCGGTACCATCGCCTGATCTCTGTTCGATTCAGACATGATATACCCACGGCGCTCGAATCGCTGTTGAAGATCATTCAGATAGTTCTCGTCCAGTTTTTGTTCAGCGCCGATGAAGCTGCAATAGGCGCTCTTTGTCACATCATCACTTGTGGGACCCAATCCCCCCGTGCAAAGAATGACATCACATTTTTCCGATATCGCCTTGAATGCTTCCACAATTTCATCTTCATCATCAGGTACGGTCAGTTTGATATCTACAGCTATACCAATATCCATGAGTTTCCGTGCCATCCAGGTAGAATTGGAGTCCAGAGTGAACCCTGTGAGAAGTTCGTTGCCTACGGATATGATCCCGGCGTTCACTATGTCAACCAGATCAGTAAATGTGTAAGTCCCAGGGCATAGAGCCCAGCTACTACATCATCCATCATGATGCTCCATCCGCCATGCATCCGCTCCATATTTCGTATCGGCGGTATTTTGGTTACATCAAAAAAGCGGAATAACAAAAAACTAACGATCATCCAGGTTAAAACCTTCGGTACAGCAATAAGAGCGATCCACATACCAAGCCACTCATCAATTACCACTTCCGAAGGATCAACACGCTCAGCATGAGCAGAATGGTTTTTTGACGTGAGAATGCCCAGTATCAGCAAACCTCCGAGGACAGCTAAGTAGACTACTGATGAAAGTTCTGGGAGAATATACCACACCGCCAAGGCAAAGAGGCTGGCCCAACTGCCGGGCGCCAGGGGGAGATATCCAATGCGGAAAACCGTCGCAATCCAATCAGAAAGGATTCGTACCGCGCTGGTCAATTATTACTTCCGGGTCGTAATGAACGTGCGGATAGTTCCGCGATTAGAGTAAAGGTAATTAATTCCCGTATAAACAGTAAAGAATGTTGCCATAAGTGCAACATACCAGACAATATCGTATCTGTCTATGAATTCAAGAAAAGTCTCAGAACTGATAAATGCGATTGTTTTCAAACTCAGTACTGAAAGTATGACAACGATAGCTATTATCTGAGCAGCAGTCTTCAATTTAGCAATCTTGCTCGTGACCATGCTAAACCCATACCGAAGGAACGTCATCCGCAAACCTGTGATAAACAGGTCCCGAAAGACAATAAGAACCACCATCCAATATGGGATCTTACCCATGATTGCAAACGAAATAAAAGCTGAGGAGACGAGAATTTTATCCGCCAGTGGATCCAGGAAAGCACCGGTTTTTGATTCCAACCCTCGTTTCCGGGCAATCCTGCCGTCGTAGGCATCGGTGATTCCAGCAATGATGAAAATGATCAAAGCCGCCGGTTTGGCCCACTCAGTTTCCATGAATAAGCAGAGAATAAAAATCGGAGTTAGGGCAATGCGCCCAATCGTGAGAATATTCGGAAGCATATGCATCATAGTGAAATTCTCCCCTCTAATGCGCTCACGATAGTTGCTTCGTCAGCGTATTCCAAGTCACCACCCACGGGAATTCCCCTTGCAAGTCTGCTCACCTTTACACCTCTAGGTTTCAATATCTTGGCCAGATAAAGAGCTGTCGTCTCACCCGCCGCACTGGGATTGGTCGCAATGATAATCTCTTTCACTCCCTCGAGACGCTCCAAGAGTGAATCAACGTGCAGATCATCTGGGCTGATGCCGTCCAGAGGTGATATAACACCACCCAAAACATGATACTTTCCTCTGAATTCGCTGGTCCTTTCAAATGAGAGCAGATCGGTGGCATCTTCCACAACACAGAGAATAGTATCATCCCGCTTAGGGTCAGTACATATACCACACGGTGAAGTCTCAGAAATATTATGGCACAACGAACATTCATGAACCCGGTCCTTCATTTCCAGAATTGACTTTGCCAAATATACTGCTAACTCACGTTCCGTTTTCAACAGGTAAAAAGCCATCCGCTGAGCGGTCTTTTTGCCTATCCCGGGAAACTGAGAGAACCCTTCGATGAGACGATTTACCGAATCGGGAAGAGCTCTCATTTCATGCCGGGAATGTTAAGGTTTCCGAGGGCGCCGAGCATGCTGCCTGACACGTCATTCATTCGTTTCTGCGACTCTTCAGCAGCTTTCCGGTTGGCCTGATTAACAGCCGCAACAATCAGATCTTCTACAAGCTCCACATCTTCCTCTAGAATCTCCGGCTCGATCTTAATGGACAGCAGCTCCTGCTTTCCATTTACTTTAGCAGTTACCATTCCTCCTCCGGCTTGTCCTTCTATCTCCAGGGATTCAAGCTCCTTCTGAGTAGTTTCAAGCCGTTCCTGTACCTGTTTAGCCTGTTTCAGCATGTTTGAGATGTTACCTTTTGATATCATATTCGTGTTCTCCTTACAATTCTAGAATCCTTTGATAAACCTCATGTGTGAAGAAAAAAGAGTTAAAATTTTCCTGATTGAGACGGCCTGCCCGACTATGCCGTTCAGGCGGGGAAATGCAGTTAATAGCCCTGCCCGCCCTTCCATTCTGTCGGGAGCAGGCGGAGGTGCTATGAACAAATTTCCCAACGAAAAGGAGGGGAATTTTAGACTGTTTAATTTGCGCAAAAGGTTTGTCAAAGGATTCTTCTACTTAATAATTTCTCCCCCGAACAGGTTTACCATTCGCTCCGTCACGGGATGTTTTGTGATATCGTCTTGCTCAGATTCCTTTTTTTCTCCCACGGTAAAATTAATTCTCAGAGCAACACCGAGTTCCTTCTCAAAGGTAATTTCTATCTTTCGAGAGTTCTTTTTCAGGACGTCAGTCTGGAAACGATACTTCTTTGGAACCGTTACTTCCAGTTTTTTACCGCTCAAAGCAGTCGGTACACCATGAGATAAAAATGTACTGAGAGATGTGCCGTTTTCCCCAACTTTGGATACCAGATAATCCCATTTCTCTTTGACGATTTCCAAGCTAATACTGTTATCGTCTTCCACTTTCTTTTCAGACTTTTTAACCTCTTCTACATTATTAGAAAGCTTTGTCTCTTTCTTATTGTCTTCTGCCGTCTTCCCCTCTTTTACAACCGGAGCAGGATTCGATTGATTCCCCACTTTCTTGAAGACTTTTGACTGAGTCAGCTCACCGGCAGAAACTGTAATAGTTCCCGCACCGGACAGACGGGAAATAAGATCATCGAGTGAAACGGATGAATCAAGCTCAATCAGTTTCAGCATGACACTTTCCAGATAAATTCTCGGCTGCAGGACAAGCTTAAGATTTCTTTCCATTTCCACCAGTTGATCATTATAGCGCAGCAGGTCGCGAGTATCCCAATTTGAAGCTTCTTCGCGATACTTCTTCTGTAAATCGGAACTTAGTTCCAGAAGTTCAGCACCACTGTCCGTACTACTGACAAGCAGATTTAGAAAATGCCGGCCCAATCCGGAGACGAAGTCCGAGACAGCATATCCTTGTGTAAATACATCGTGCAGCAGCTTAAGGAGATTCACTCGATCCTTTTCCCGGATTGCCCTGCCGATATCGTAGTATATTTCGCTGGGGATAATCCCCAAAAGTGACATTGTCTGTTGGATATCTATCTTGTTTCCAGCAAAGGCAATGATCTGATCCAGCAGACTTAATGCATCCCGCATTGAACCGTCAGCCTGCAATGCGATTGTTTGACGACTCTTTTCATCAATCTCAATCTTCTCTGCCTCAAGCACCTTGTCCATGCCTGTTAATATATCTTTCACCGACATACGATGGAAATCGTGCCGCTGGCAGCGGGATAGAATGGTCGGCGTTATCTTATTAGGCTCTGTGGTGGCAAAGATGAATTTGATATGAGGCGGCGGCTCCTCTAAAGTCTTGAGCAGGGCGTTGAATGCAGGAGTAGTAAGCATGTGAACTTCATCAATGATAAACACCTTGAAATTTGAATTGATAGGTGGATACTTTACCACTTCCCTGAGATTTCGAATTTCATCTATGCCTCGATTGGAAGCGCCATCGATTTCAAGCACATCCATGGATCGAGATGTGGAAATTTCGGTACAATTCTGACATTTGCCGCATGGAGTTCCTTCTGTATTGTTCAGACAATTGAGCGCTTTCGCAAGAATGCGGGCAGTTGTGGTTTTACCCACTCCACGAGGTCCGGAAAAAAGATATGCATGAGCAATTCTATCCCGCACGAAAGCGTTCTTCAAGGTCTGGACAACATGATCCTGACCAACTACTTTATCGAATGTTTCCGGTCTATATTTTCTGGCTAAAACCTGATAGGACATTTATCTATTTGATTTTGATCGTTTGAAAGGGTCAGATAACATCAGATAAGATACCTTTTATTGAAACATGAAGCAACTCATTCGCAAGTCAATTTTTCAAAGAATCAGCATTCACCACCACTTTTATTCCAATTTTAGATTGGCCGTGCACCGCAGATTGGAGCTTCTGGAACATGAAAAGCGACAGCAGCCAGCTCCACTTCAGCATACCATCGGCACACAGGAAAACTTACCTACCGCTGCTCCCTTCCGGGCCTGACGGGGTTCGGCAGCTGCCTATTGCGATGGACTGAAGTTTCAACACCGCTTACTGACGGATCCATGCACAGCAAGGGCCTCTCTGCGGCATCGGTCCTGCTATAGCGGATTGCAGGTTACAGGGCACCGCTGGCTCCCCACCTAGCACGACCAATTCTTCATGAAATATTGGAGATTTTGGATAATTGGAGTATTTGAAAACCATTTCTGAATTCAACACTTAACCAATTCTATATTTATCAATTATTCCTTTCCTCCAATTGTACCGTGGAGCCGAAGGGGATCGAACCCTCGACCTCAGCATTGCGAACGCTGCGCTCTCCCATCTGAGCTACGGCCCCAAAACAAAGCTAAAAAACAAAAAGCTAAAAGCTGAAAATCTGATACCTAAGAACAAAGAACCACGATTAAGGAACCAAGTTCCAAGTCTTCATCAACAATAAATTTACTCCCATCCCATCATAGTTGGAACAACGTTGTTCTCTAAAATGAGAATTTATTACAAAGAAGCATCACTGCTTACTCCCTAAATCCATTATTGGAAGCATGTGAACAACACAACAGACTGTAACTCATGCAATTAGATTGATTAACGAATTCACTTGATAATTGAGAATATTTCATTGCTGCAACAAGGTAGTTTGAGAAATAAATCCAAGCATTTTGAAACTCAAATAAGATATTATTGGGATTTATCTGAGGAAAGTTACATTTATCACAGATTTTCACGGCATATTTAAGCCGTACTAACTGACGCGATTAGTTTT
>CAZHRR010000087.1:0-10207 GCA_964534955.1 uncultured bacterium | reverse complement strand
CCTCATAAAGCCTCTCCAAATGCAGCATGCGGTACTTGGATTCCAGCTCATCATATTTCTCTTCTTTAGCGAGCACCTTCTTCGCCATGATCGGGTCCAACTCATCGAGTGCGACAGCTACCCTGCTTAACTGTTTACACACTTTAAGATGATAGGCTTCCAATTCTTGCCTCCCTTCCTTTGAGAAATCGAGATGCAGACCATGTTTTTTAGCGATTAACGGAATGAAATTCTTCTGAACAATATCAGCGATACTCTCAATATCGTTTGCTAAAGAAATGAGACCATAAACTTCATTTGCCTGACTGTCAGTTATCTCCTTCCGCCCGATTTTCACCAGATAATTCACCACTTTTTCATCCAGAAAATCAATCTTCTCTTCCCGCATTTCGATCCCCTCAACGATGGAAAGTTGGGGATAGATTTCGTCTTGTCCGGGTTCATCGGACAGAAACGGGTTGATGATAGCATTCACCATTCGTCCCAGAATCTTGGTCATGCGGGAGATTTCAGACTTCGCTAGATCAATAGCCATAGCAGGAGTAGAAAGAGAGTTTTCGTCCAAATGCCACGTGGCAGGCTTGAGTCCCGCTTCTTCCTCTTTCTCAGGGAAGAACTTGTAAATAAGCTTGGCAAATAGTGCCGTAAACGGAAGAAACACAAGTGCCATGCTCACATTGAAGATAGTATGAGCGTTAGCAATCTGCCGGGGCACATCAGCCCCAATGGAGACATTCTCTATGAAGTGGGCAAATGACGGTATCCAAAGAAAGAAGAGAGCAACTCCTCCGATTTTGAAGAGTACATGGGCTAAGGCAACACGCTTCGCTTCCCGGGTAGTACCGATGCTCGCCAATCCAGCAGTAATGCATGTACCGATGTTGGCTCCGAAGATAAGGGGAATTCCAGCTTCCAGCGTCAAGAATCCCTGCAGTGAAAGTGTTATCACAATTCCTGTAAAGGCGCTGCTGCTCTGGATAAGAGCGGTGAACACCGTCCCCACCAAAAGACCGAGTAACGGATTCTCCATTCCTTTCAAGGCATCTCGAAGAGGAGTATAATCACGCAAATCAACCATCGCTGCTGACATTTGCTTCATTCCAAAGAAAAGGATGCCAAATCCGAGGATCGCCTCACCCACATGCCTATGGGATTCCTTGCGGGCAAACATGGTGATTCCAAAACCCAATGCAATCATCAGGATAGCGTAGTTCGTAAACTTGAAAGCAATAAGCTGGGCAGTAATGGTCGTCCCGATATCAGCTCCCAGAATCACGCCAAGAGATTGAGCAAAACTCATAAGCTCCACCTGCACAAAGCTGACCAGCATCACTGTGGTGGCACTGCTACTCTGGATGACCATAGTGACAAAAGCCCCCACAATCATCGCTATGATGCGGTTAGTTGTCAGAGCAGACAGAATACTCCGCATTCTGTCACCGGCGGACTTTTTCATCCCTTCGCTCATCTTCTCCATCCCATAAAGGAAGAGAGCCAGTCCGCCCAGGAGATTCATAATAACGAATCCCCAGCTAATCTCGGATTCACTGCTATCAGCTGCCATGACTAGCCCAGGAGTGAGAAACAAGATGGCGACGATAGGGATATTCTGAATCATGCTTTTTGCGACAACATTTTATCCGGATTTGTTTTTTTTCTTCTTTCTTTCATAATTGGCCATAAAAGTGAGAAGGCAGCAAGAGTGAGGAGCCCCAAGCTGAGCGGATTGGTGAAGAAAACGGTCCATGTTCCTTCACTCAGCAGTGCCTGCCTGAAGTTCGTCTCTGCCATCTTACCTAAAATCATGGCCAGTACAAGTGGCGCAGTCGGAAATCCGTTGCGTCGCAACAGCCAACCCAAAATACCGAACCCAAGACAGACGTATACATCAAACATTGAATTCTTTACGGCAAAACTCCCTACAAAAGCAATGGTCATAATCACCGGAAAAAGGACAGACCGGGGAGCTTCAATTAGCTTGACCCACAACTTGGTACCCAGGAAACCAACCAGGAGCATGAAGGCGATGCCGACAAAGAGGCTGGCAAATAGAGCATAAACAAGGACAGGATTATTCTTGAACAATTCCGGACCTGGAGTAATGTTGTGAAGAGTGAGAGCACCAATCATGACGGCTGTTGCAGCACTTCCGGGAATACCGAGGGTTAGGAGCGGAACGAGTGCTCCACCTTCCGACGCCCCCGCCGCTGCAGAGGGTGAGGCAATTCCTTCAAGAGAACCCTTACCGAACTTCTCCGGCTCCTTGCTGGACCTTTTCGCCTCACCATACGCTACGAATGCAGCAATGGTCGCCCCAGCTCCCGGGACAGCTCCCACAAGCGCTCCAATAGCACCGCCCTTGAAAATGTTCTTCCGTATCTTCCACATCTCTTCAAATCGAGGTAGTTTACTGGAAAACGTCTTCACTACAGTCTGGACTGCTCTGGTCTTCTCAATATTCAACAGAATCTCACCCAAAGCAAATAGACCGATCAGTGCCGGAATAAAGCTGAAACCATCGAACAGTTCTGTCCGCCCTAAAGTAAAGCGAGGATGAGCATTGATGATGTCAAGTCCCACAGTCATTAAGAGAAGACCGAGAGCGGTACTGAAGAAGGCCTTGGTACGGTTCTTCGATTCCATGGCTGCCACAATAGTCAGTCCGAACAAAGCAAGTGAGAAGAAAGCCGGAGGTCCAAACTTGAGGGCAATCTTGGCTATTGGAAATGAAAATAGAATCAGAATGAGTGCGCCTGTAAGCCCACCCATGACATTGGCCAGTAGACTGGCGCCCAGGGCTCGACCCGGTTGGCCCTGCTTTGTGAGGGCATACCCATCCATGGCGACAGCCACAGCCGCAGGTGTTCCAGGTGTGTTAATGGCAATAGCTGTGATAGTACCACCGTAAGCACAGGATGTATAAATAGCTACAAGGAATACAATGGCAACGAGTGGCTCCATCCCAAAGGTAAACGGCACCATGAGCGCCAGGCCGGTGGAAGCAGACAAACCGGGCATAACGCCTACGAAAATACCAATTGTAATACCTATCGTTATGACTGATAAAGGTTGCCACCACGGAATGGTCTCAGTACCCAAAAGTGCGGCAAAACCAGAAACAAGATTCGTCAGCAATTCCATGTCAGAGTAGTACTCCTTCAGGGAGAGGAACGACAAGAGTTTTGAGGAAAACTACGTACATGAAACCCAGAACCGCCGCAGCAATTAAAATCAGTTTAGCATATTTTCGATAGCCCATCACTAGCATTCCCCCGACGAGCATGGTAGCTGTAGCGATGAAAAATCCTGCCAAGGGGATAAGGAACGTATAGAGAGCTGCGATAAGGATCATGTATACCACCGGACGTACGTAGCTACTTTCCCTTGTCGGTTCAGTGTCACGGCCAAGGTACATAGAACGAAAGACGAGTAAGCCCATAATTGATAACAAGAGAGCCCACACTTGCGGTACAGTCGCAGCACCTACTACTGTCCCTCCCCTAGGCGGGGGGAAATAGGTACTCATGAAAAAGAAGACCATAGCCAACGCGATGCCAATTAAGGAAATAACGGTTCCCTGGGATAGTTTTATCCCCCGTCGCCTTAGCACGAAAAAACCAAGAAAAAGAAAAAATATTACGACACCGGCAAACATTATGCCCGGAAGCGGTGCACTCTCAGGAACAGAACCGATCTTGAAACCAGCTTTTCTCAGATAGGTCTGGGATGACTCGGCATCCCGAAATACGACTTGAAAAAATTCATCATCTGTCCAAAAGACTGGCTGTAGTCGCATTTCTCTTACAAATCTCTTCCATCGCTCGTCCTCGCTCACTTTGCGTAATAAATCTACTAAATAAGTAACTGCCTCAGGTTTGATTCCTTTCCTGACTGCAAATCCACGCCACATTACATCCTCTGTCAGATCCACTCCACTTTCCGCAAATATCGGAGCATTTGGGAAACTCTTCAGGCGAGTTGGACTCGCAACGGCAGCGATACGTAGATTTTCTTCCCGGCCGCGGATGTCTTCCGGATTTCCCACGTAAACATCGGAGTGATTCCCCATTACAGCAGCAATAGCTGGTCCACCACCACCGTACGGAATCCACTTGGCTTCCATTCCGGCTTTATCCCAGATCTTCACAGCCATGAGATGATCCAGCGAACCGCTACCTGGTCCACACCACTTCTGTTTTCCCGGATAAGCCAATGCTGCCTCCAGAATATCCTCAAAAGTAGCAAGATTCGACTTCTTTGATGTAATGATGGCTTCAGGCGAAACTGTCATACATGCAAGATAGTGGAAATCCTTCAATCCAAATCCGATATCCGTTGTCTGAATAGGTGCCAGAAAAGCCGCGGGGAAAGCTAGTATTGTGTAACCGTCTGGTTTTGAGTAGTAGGTATTGGCCATGGCGATAAGCCCGGAACCACCTGGCTTGTTGACCACTACCACCGACTCATCGGTGTAGGTCATGGCGATCTGAGCCACCTGTCGTGCCATGATATCTATAGCGCCTCCCGGCTTAGTATGTACCACTATCTTGATGGTTTTGTCCGGATAGGAAGCTGATAAAAAGTTGAAAGCTGAAAGCAAAACCAAAGAGCTGAAAACTGAAATTTTTAAAAATGATAATTTATTCATCTGTCTTTTTCAGCAAATACACAGCAAATACATGGATAGTTGGATTATTGGATTTGTGGATGAATGATTTGCCAACACTCTTAATAATCCAATATTCCATTATTCCATTCATTATCAGCTTTACCAAGTGCTATACGGGTTTTTCAGAAGCATCATATTGTAATACTTCACTTGACCAGTGACCTCCTCACCTACAAAATCCGGAATATTGAACTGTTGATCTTTGCTTTCCAGTTCCACTTCCGCCACGATAAGGCCTTCATTGACACCGTGGAACTCATCAACTTCCCACGTGAGACCTTCAAATTCATACTCATAGCGGGTTTTCTCGATAAGCGGCTGATCGCAGAGTGTAAGCAAATGGTCGGCATCCGGGACGGGAATTTCCGTCTCAAATTCATATCTACTCATGCCGCTAACATCGCCCATCCCTTTGATGGTGAGTATTCCTTTTATGGAGCCATCCTTTTCTACCGTTCGAATCCGAACTGCCCGTTCCTTTTCGGGTTGCAGATAGCCTTGACGCATAGTAGTACCTCTTAAACTATCCGGAACATTCGTTACTAAAAATTTGCATTCGATTTCCTTTCCCATCTTATCACCTCTCAGCTTGCTAACGGTTTATCAATCCAGCCAAGCACGCGTTTTATTGCCTGTAGATAATTGATATTCTCATATTCTTTTAGATGGCAATCCTCTAGTGTTTTAAGTACATCAGATATTTCGGTTGATTCTGAATTAATTGTTATGACCTCAGCTCCATTAATCAGAACGAATGCCACTTCACAAATTGTGTCATTTACCATATATCCAAAACGCTTCTTGAATACACTCACTGCCTGAAGATCAGGATGTGCTTTCACCATTTCCAGGAATTCATGCATTGTGTATTCATCCTGCTCAAATTCGGGTAAATCTACTTGAAAAGCTGGGAATATATCACTCCTAAGAAAAGCTGCAGATACAGGAAATTCAGTCTTCGTAAGGGGATTCCACTGTTCAAGTCTATCCTTCGTTTGAACATAGGTTTTGATATCCATTTTCCCACCGCGAATCTTGGTGTTATTATTATCATTCGTTCGTGACATGATATATATTTCATCCGACTCCCTTTTCCACAGTTTTTCCGGGATTGGCACCGAAAGCCTTGCCATTCGTTCTTCTGCACCATCAAAACCTGATCCAAATGTTCGAAACTCAAAACGGGGTTTTGAAATCTCGCCAACCTTCATTTTTTCTTCAACCATCCCCACTATCTCCTCTTAATTGTCATTAGTTATTAGTAAAGAACTATGTTAATTGCAAACTTCGTGCCAATCTGTACTGCCGTCGTTAAAGTGAATCAGCAGAGCTATTTAGACATATTTATTCGTCTATTAGACGATATATCGTCTCAGTTTTGTTTTTAGAACTTATTAATATCAGAAAGGCAGTTAGATAAAATCAACGCAGAAACGTCAATCAAACAGGCTGTACTTTTCCATTTTACTCCTGAGTGTAGTCCGGGGAATTCCCAGCATTTCGGCTGCATCTTTCTGCCGCCAACGGGTCTTTTCCAGAGCCTCTAATATCATCGCTTTCTCAGAGTAGGCTACAGCTTCGGAAAGGGATTTCTGATCGGTAAGCAAAGCAGATTTATTTCTTCTGAGCTGAGGAGACAAAAGAGAAGCTACTAGGGTTGTACCCTCAGCTAATACAATCATCTGAACAATAACATTCTCCAGTTCGCGAACATTTCCGGGCCAATCATACTCAGTTAAAACTTCTAAAGCCCTAGGTGTCAGCTTGTGATTATCACCGTGCTTAAGAAGGAAATGACCTGCTAACAACGGGATATCCGACCTTCTCTCACGAAGCGGTGGCATGTGGACAGTCACTACGTTAAGACGGTAGTAAAGATCGTCTCGAAATCTTCCTTCTTCTACTTCCTTACGAAGGTCAACCTTTGTGGCAACAACAACTCGGACATTTACCGGGATAGTCTCCATCCCACCCAGTCGCTCAATTTCCCGCTGTTCAATGGCACGTAGAAGCTTCACTTGGAGCGACTTGGGCAAGTCGTCAATATCATCCAGGAAAAGCGTGCCGTCCTGTGCCCGTTCGAAACGGCCTAAGTGACGTTTGGAAGCGCCTGTAAATGCTCCCTTCTCATACCCAAAAAGTTCACTCTCAAAAAGAGACTCAGGCAGTACTGAACAATTCACTTTTACCAGCGGTCGGTCTTTCCTGAGACTGATATCATGAATCATATCCACCAAAAGCTCTTTACCAGTACCGCTCTCACCTCGAATGAGAATGGTGTGTTCACCTTCTGCTGCCATCCGGGCGCTCTCAATAACCTGTAAAAATGAAGGGGAATTACCGATCAGCTTTTCACTACGAGATAACTCTTCTTTCAACCGAACGTTCTCCTTTTGCAAGAGAGCATAATTCTCAAGCTGGCCGATTCGATGCAGCAGTTCATCCTGCGAAAACGGCTTGGTCAGATAGTCGTGAGCGCCTAGCTTTAGAGCTTCCACAGCTGATTCGACTGTACCGTGAGCTGTCATAAGAATTACCGATGTTCCGGGAGTTCGATCCTTTACTAACCTGAGTATCTCCAAACCGTCTGCCCCCGGCATCTTCAGGTCAGTCAGCACAAGGTCGAAAACATCTTCTTCGAGAACTTCCTGAGCGCTGGTACCATCATTGCACGACACTACCCTGTGACCGGAGTTCACCAAAGTTTTCTCCAGCGACACCCGGAGAATCTTCTCATCCTCTGCTAAGAGTATTTTCATATCTTCTTTCTTGGAAAATACACAGTGAATTTAGCACCACTTCCAGTTGAAGATGAAACACCAATTCTGC
The DNA here is from genome assembly GCA_964534955.1 of uncultured bacterium. Taxonomy (GTDB): domain Bacteria; phylum Fidelibacterota; class Marinisomatia; order Marinisomatales; family UBA2128; genus UBA2128. Next base: position 2,709 of record CAZHRR010000087.1, on the reverse strand, counting down.
CTCCAAGTCCCTGAACTATCTCCCGTGTAACGTAGAGTCCCAAACCTGTGCCTTCTCCTACTTCTTTAGTGGTAAAAAAGGGCTCGAACAAGTACTGCATATGTTCATCAGTAATACCGTGACCATCATCTCTTATCTCCAAAACAACCCCCTCATCTTCCGTCCATGTATGACAAGTAACCTGCCCACCATACTGTACTGCGTCGAGAGCATTGATAATCAGGTTCATGGCGATTTCATCCAGAAGATGCGGATTGCACAGAATCGGAGGAAGATCCTCGCTCAGTTCAAGTTTTACCTCAGCTTTCTTGCTGCTGATCGCATAGTCCAAAAGCTGTACAACCGTATGAAGAGCATCATTTAGTGATGTTTCTGAGTCAACATCACCTTTTCTCCGTGAAAAGCCAAGCAGTTTACTTACCACAGATTCTATTTTTACCAAAGCTTCGTCAATAAGAATTAAATACTCCTCAAATACTTCCTGATTTCCGGGATCTGAAAGAAGATTAGCGATAGAGTAGCGAATGCCTGTAAGAGGGTTATTGATTTCGTGAGCTACACCTGCTGCCAAACGGCCGATAGATGCCAGTTTCTCGGCATGGAAAAGATTTCTGTCCGACTCTCTCAATTCTTTCCTCGACTTGTTTAGTCGTCTCCGGAGATCGTTGAATCTGGATATCAAAAGTCCAATCTCATCTTCTTCTTCCGGGAGATCCTCAGATTTCATATCTGATTCATAATCAAACTCTCCAACTACTACAGATAGAGCGTTAAGTCGTTTCGTCATCCGTCCGGCAATAGTATTAACAACCACCAGCATTATCAGAATGATTGCCAGGCCGGAAATGAGGACGAGAGCAGCAGCCTTCTTCACTTCTGTTTGTATCAGCGATCCATCGAAACCGATCATCAAATAGCCCCAGACTTTTGTGGAAATTCCAACTGCAGCTGTAGAGTGCAGAACCCATGTATCACCGCTTTTATAGATTCTGTCACCAAGCGGTCCTATAACGGTACCTGACGTCCATTCAGGTTGATAATTGTAGGCAATAATCGATCCACCCGATCCATCCAGATAAACAGTGTAAAGTATCTCTTGACGAGGATCTGTACTCAGATTCCTTACCACACGGTCAAAGTAATCCTGCGGCAGTGGACGACCGACTTCAGAAGAAAGTAATGCATCAGTAAGAGGAATTGTACCTATGTGCGCTATACCAGAGGCGGCATGCATATGTTTCTCAAGTATCAACTGTTTCATTCTGCCAAACACCAGTGTTGCTACCGCAGTGACAAGAACAATCAGCAATGTACCAAAAATCAGAGTAAGTCGTGCCTTGAGTGTGTGGAGCCCGAATTTCATGGTACTTCTACCAGTTTCAGAAGATCACGGATTACATCATAATCGTCATCTTCTGCCAGCTTAAAACCATAAGAGAATTCTTCATCCCAGTTCAGGAGCATATTCCTGGTTTCGAGATCTCCAGGATCAATTTGAAGAAGAGCATTCGTGATGGCCTCTCTAGTCTCTTGTGGAGTTAGTTCAGATACTACAATAGGAGTAGATGGAATTGGTGGTGAAAGATGGAAGACTCTAAGACCCCTCTCTACATATTGCTCAGCTACTACACTTTTTACTACCCCAGCATCAAAATCGCCATGCATCACTTTCTCTGCTACTGTCGTATGGTAAGAGACGAAATCGTACCTTTCCAACTGTTCAAAGGTAATGCCTGCAATTTCTGCAATATATGACGGCATCCAGCGTCCAGTTAGAGATTCCGCTGAGGGGAACAACACGGCTTGTCCTTCTAGATCAGACAACGAATGAATAGGACTGTCTTCCTTAGTAATAAATGCAATATGGAAAAATGCTTCTCCGGCGGTATTCAATGGTTTCAGGATGACCTCTAAACCTTTGTCTTTTTTAGACGTTACGTAAACCAGACTACCTAGAGAGGCAACGGCTACTTCTCCTGCAGCCAACTGTTCCACTGAACCAGCATACGATTCACTCAACTTTATTTCGAAACGGAAAGGAGTGGTACTAGTCAGATAATCCGCAATGGGCTGGTATCCCGTAAAAATCTCCCTAGGTGTGTACCTCGATACAACTCCGAAATAGCGGATTGGTTTATCACTAGAAGGCACCAGAATAGTTGTGGGAATTAAGGGGGTAGAAATATCAGGAACCCACGTAACAAGTACAAAAAGTGTAATAACCAAAATAATACCTAGGAGAGCAATGGTAACCTTCTGGGGAGTCTTCATACAGGCGTAACATAGATTCAGCTTCTGGAAATTCACAGCCAAAAAGTAGTACTGTTCGTTAAAACTTTGGCTTCCATAGAACCTGTCAAGTTTTTAAACTTTGCTGTTAACCTTGCCCTGCGGACGGAAAAAGTACTGTTCATATTTTCAGCGGCTTCAACATTCGATGTTTGAGCTTGTGCGTGTAATCTACCAGTAAAAGATACTTTTGATTTTTTTGAGATTACATTCTCCTGAGCACTTGCGATTGAACTGATACATACAAATACTCCAATACTTATTACAAACCTGACTATTATCGAAATCTTCATTTTTGTTTTCATTTTTATCCTCATTTACGTAACCTGGATTTTCAGTTATTGATAATGATTAATTTTCAATCCCATAAATTGTATGTCAAATTGTGTGCCAAAGCATTTTATTCAGCAAATATTCCGA
>CAZHRR010000086.1:0-10292 GCA_964534955.1 uncultured bacterium | reverse complement strand
TATCGGTATTTCCAAGTCTTCAAATCGAATGATACCCTGCTCCAGATCCCCCTCAAGCAGAAGAGAGTCATCCGAGGGATAATTTAAGAATTCTTTAGCCGAGCGCATGGCAATGGTTAGATACCATGTATTGGGATCCTCCTTCAGCATGTTGAATGCATAGTAGCGACGAGTGGTACCATCGGGGTCCTGAGTTTCATCCACCAGAGCAGTTTGCGGATCTGCAGACATTATTACTTCGTTGGGAAGGACAAGCTCAAAACGTCTTTCGAGAGTGTTATAGCCGATTTTCGATGCCAGAATAACAGCTGTCCCCATCTGCTTCGCCTCAAGAATAGCATTTGCAAAAGCACTGTCGCCGTGAGTGGGAACAAGTTCACTCATCCCTCGATTAACCAACTCACTGCGGATTTCCTTCAATGCGGGCTCTTCCGCAAGACGATCAGGAGCGTCAAACTGAAAGTCAAAAACGACCGCTCTGGCTCCAGCTTTGGAGAGATTCCTTAATACTTGAGCCCACACTTCCCTTGTATAAGGCCACGACCAGGGAACATTTTCGTAAGATTTCTGATCCAGATCAATGATGACGACATCAAGACCTTTGTCCCACTTACCATTCTCGTTAGAGTCGGTAAACCCTTCACTTTCATCCCACAACCCATTATCATTAAGGTCAGTGAACGGCTCTGCATTCTTTGGAATGGGTTCCCGTGACGCCCAGCCGGATAAGGGTCCACGAACACGGAATCCGAGGTCATAAATCTTGGCTTCCAGACTATCGAAGACGTGAAGTCGATGGAAGAAAATGATGAAAAGGATAGAGATTAAAGTAAGACCAAGACCTATGCCCTGTTTCTTTAAGATTTTTATTACTTTCATCGATTCCTTTTACCTTCTTAATTCAGTTTCGAATTCATTTTTGTTAAGATTTCCAGATTTGTCCACAGGATCTCCTCCAAGGGAGACCCTCCGGGTCGCAGGAGGCTGTACGGAGGACACTGTGTGTGCCCTGTGGATTGTTTCTCCCGACGATAAAACAGCCTGTCCCGAGTTATTTTCGGGATAAATATGTGCAGTGATTTCTCTATCCATAATTATTCAGCACTTAGTTCAGTTAGTACATTTGCTTATGAATTATTCAGCTTAAAATAAGTAATTAACAGAAAACTTCACAGCTAAGGTTCCCAATCCAATTTCACTCTCTGTTTGGTTAACTTTTGCCGAAAATCCGGCTTTTGCAGCTAACCTTTTCAACGGATTCCACTCCACACCCCCATTAACTCCATAGTTACCGAATTTAGATATTCCTGTCGCCCGGAGGCCATTCAGTCCGCCCATAACCTTGAGCTTGTCAGGGAGCAGAAAGTAAGTGGAATTGAAACCTAAACTGGTGTAAACAGTCTCCAATCCTTCTTCACCGGCTGTCATTGTCTCCGGCAGCTCAAACGTGTACCTGCTGAGATTCAGAGAAGTCCGGAATCTATTACTGAATTGGATATTAGTCCCTAAAGCGACGGTCCTTGCGGTGGAATTAGGTGATAGAAATTCCTCATCACGACTTTCAGCAAGCAGGTCCTCCACAGTAATTGTACTCATGGTCAATGTAAAATGATAACTTGTTTCTCCTGAACGAATAGGAATGCTGAATGACAGGAGTGAATTGTTGGTTTGTAAATCTTCGCGAAGATCATCCAAAGACAGTGAATCCTCACCTGTAGTATCCACAACCGTTTTATCATTTGTTCTGTGAATAGATTGGAGATTTATGACGGCAGATGGCATGTCAATACCTGGGGTAAAAGTAAAGTTCATTGTGTAAGTCCCTTGGATATCAGGATCGGACTCCGTTGGTAAAACTTTATTGTCTTTGTATTTGTAGCTGGCGTGCAGACGAAGTTTATTATGGAAAAGTCGAATCCGGTCTGAGATGACATACTCCCGTATATTGGTAGTGAGATATGGATTCGCGAGGGAAGTGAACTCAGGTCCAACTTGTGAATAGGACATCTCAAAGGTATTCTCATAGTAGTATGCCCTCATCTTCATTCGATAGGCAGCGGAGGGCATCCTCAGATAGGCTTGTATAGGAGATTCATCATACAGATCCAGATCAACAGGTACTAACGGAGTCATGTATTGATTGACGATAAAGAAATCCTCAACAACAGCAGGATCCATCATCTCCTCAAGAGTGAAACCCAGCGTTGTGACTAAACCGTATTCATCATACAGTCGACCCACAAATCCATCTGCGGAATCGTCAAGTACTGTGTCCATCTCCGCCAGCGTCAACGCTCCATCCCAAATGTTCTTATTCAACAGGCTCATGGCCCAAGCAAAGTCAAAAGTCAACCTCCTGTCATCAAATGACATGCCGGCATCAAATCCGAATACTATGTTATCCTGCGGATCGTCATCGACCCAATCTTTTGAAGGTAACACATATTCTCCAACTCCTTCGAGTGCAGTTTCAAAACCGGATAGAGTATACTCTCCAGAGTCGATACCGGTCTCACTCACATACTCCTCCCAGTCAGGTACTGTAAACTTTGCGTTGTTGATCTTCTGATTTACAGACGATGGCTGATCCTTAGCTTTATGCAAGTTCATACCCAGATAGTATCGGTTCTTGTAATTAAGCATCAATCGATATGCCTGATACGATCTTTCGAAGGTGTAACCTTTTCGATCAAGGTAGTACAAAGGCAAGTCCGAACTCTGACTCTGAATATCTGTAATCACATACGATGCATCTGTGTCCGTCCGGCCTTGAACTACCCTCTCAAGCTGTCCATTCACCAGTTGGACTCTAAAGAAGTTCAGGTTCACATCCACACTAAATCCGCGTATACGTTTGCCATCAATTGTGTATGGCGAGAGAACAGGCGTAAAGTCACCCAGATTAACGATGATATTCTTCCCGGATTTAATAGAAAGGGAATAGCGGTTTCGTGGCTGACGATAATCACTCTCCTCGGTGGAAAGCTTCAGGTTGGATTTGAACCGGAGCCAGTTCCAACCGCCTTCCACGTTAACCTGTGTCATTCCAAGACCGAGAGTCTCTTTCTCAACCTGGTCCAGCGAGAAATCTGAACGGACCTTCCCCGAGTAAGTGAATTCTTCTGATGCTGTGACAATCCGGGATCCTACCCCCGCAACAGTGAACGACCAAGTGATAGGCTCTAACGCATATTCATAGATATTCCTCAACTCTACTCGAACTGTGTGTACACCTCCTTCCAGAGAGGATGGTTCGCAGGTGATAATCTCCGGTGTAATCTCGCAAATTTCAGTGATATCCTGTTGATCAATGAACACTTTTACTGCATCAAGATCGATCCCCGCTACGCTGAACAGTGACAAAGCAATCAGCACATCATCGGGATCGAGAATCTCATCTTCTTCCGGACTGATAATTAGCGCGTCCGCTTTCAGTAATTTAGCCATTGATGTAGAGGCATCTTCAAAAACACGTCCAAGAACCTGTGCAGGTTCTACAGGCAGTAAGTGGGGTTCTTCAAATGGATCTTCAGACGGAAACGCCAGTATAGAAAAATCAGCCAAAGTGAATACTACTGCATACTCTAATCCCTCCTCATTAACATGTCCGCCTGGGATGGTTCCATACCAAGTACCGTTTGAGAATTGCATATGAACTTCCTGAAAGCTCTGACTGCCGGCAACTCTGTGGAAAAGACGGGCATTTAGTACCTCTGCATCTCCGAAAAGGCCTGCTTCAATGGTCAAAGGTTCCCCAGCTATAGGAGGATCTGGAGGAATGTGATAGAGACTAACTTCAGCGAATAAATATTCTACACCAAGTAATATGAATAGACATCCGGATAATAGCACCTTAATTATCCGGGTCATAGGGTGCTGTCCTTAAGAGTTTAAGTTCAGATTAGTAGTTCGTCGGGAGCGGAGGCAGATCACTGAAACTTGATTATGAGTTCCTTTTCCTGCCCATCTGCATCCTGAATCTGGATACGGAGCTCGTGGATCTCTTCCTCCTCCTTAATATCCTCAGGGACATCTTCAGGATTGGTCTTCTCGACAGAGATAGTACCATTCGGTGTAGAAGTCCCTGTCTGGTCTACCCCCACAATCACTACCTCGCCTGAAACCAAATTCAGGAGTTCCACTAACCCATCGATTCCGATAAGCCTGTCTCCCAAAAGTGGATCGGATATTATCCAGAATTCAGTTCCTTTTACCGATGCCACAGAAGTAGGAGTTGAAATGATAAAGTCACCTTTCCGCTGCTTTGAGATATTAGCTTTCAGTGTACCTTCTATCATATCTACTTTCTTTGAGAGACCGTCACCGCTGCGAGTTCCACGGATTTCAAGATCACTGTTCGCTTTCACTTTGAGCATACTCTTATCATCGAGATAGACGAGAATCAGGGCTCCGTCTGATCCTGTTCTGACAAAATCACGATCATTCAGAATATATCCCTTCTTAAGGGGATCAAAGATTGACTTACCTGCAGTCTTGACCTCCACACTTCCCTTGACCTTGGTAGCCACAGCAATACGTTCCGCAGCAGTTAGATGGGAGCTGTTAACGAACAGCATGAGTATCGAAAAAAGATATAGAGTTTTATTCGTCAATTTCATGATACCACCCCGTCACTCTATGGTGATATTAACAATGGTCGCCGACTCATCAGCGATCTCACTGAAAACAGAATGCACCTGATCCTCTCCCACACCTGAACCGTCCAGACTGTAAGTTCCTGTAGGAGAGAATCCTTCCAAGCTGCCCTCTTCACCAAAGTATACATTGAACTGCTGATCACCCAGAATATCCAACAGATGTTGAAGCACAGGATGAAGCATATCTTCACCCGGTTGTCTTGGGGATGTGGCATCCACCATTATAAAGGCATAGATGGGACTCAAGTAGCTTTCCGTTCCGATTGTAGTCGGAAGGTCTTTCTTCACTTGCCAGACGTAAACATATCCAGGTTGCAGTTCAGGAGCCATCACCGGATATTGGAACATGGTAGAAGCCCCAATAGATTCCCATCCTTCTGTTTGATCCAGAGGAAGAATGGTGACATCTTCAATGGCCTCCTGTGGAGAGTTGTGAGTAGTTGGATCAAATACAGCTAAACGGATATGAGATTCACAATTAGGGCACGGCTCCGTCTCCCACTGGAATATGGGGTAGGGACTATATACCAGATTCATACTGGTATCTTCCAGTGCACCTCCGGGAGCAATCAGTGCTAGTGAAGTAGGTGTGGTAATAACAATGGATTCAGAAACTTCATCTGTGATCTCAAATACGCCAGACTCAGAACTACCACTTTTCACCATAACATAAAAGGAATAGGTTCCGTTTGGAAGTCTTCCAGTGGAAAGGATTGCACTTTTCATACTTTCGAATTCTGCCATATCGAGTTGTTCCATCACGTGAATCTTTCCATCCAGATCTACTGGGTTAGATGCCATATCAAATATTTGTGAAGTCTCTACAGTTAAGTCGCGATTATCAATTCGAACATCTGCTAACAACCTGAATGGATCGGTCTCGATTCTGAGAACTGTAGTCGGTTCATCTATACCAAGAGTTGGCGACCGCATAGTTATTTCAAATACCAGACTTACCCATACATTTGAGTAATCATTACTTTCCTCAAATAAACGGAATCCAAAGAATTGAACATCGCTGGAACCTGTAGTTAGATCTATACTGCTGATATAGTACATCTCGTAAGGGACAAAACCAGGAGTATGATCGAGTTTGACAGATTGAGCTGTAAGCAGCTGCGAAAAAAAGAGAATAGCAGCTACAATAATTGGAATCTTTTTCATAACGAAACCTCCTGACTTAAATTAAACCTTCCAATCACACAAAATTGTGACTTATGTCAACTTATCTCATGAGGAAAAATTTCGTGCCGATAGAATTTATGCCTCCTGAGCAGGTAAGTCAATTAAAAGAACTATTGTTTTGAAATCTATCAGTTTATGGTTAGACGATAAATGTTCCATTTTTTCACATCCTCTATCACCTCGAATGAGGTGGATTGACGATTCCCTGTATATCCAATTCAAGGAGACGAACGACCGATAATCTTTTATCCACAACTCTTCCGAAGGAGTTCGGAGCATTACTCCAACAATCCATTTCACTGACAAGTTGATATTTATTAAAGAAAAACCCTTGAAGAATTAATCCTCAAGGGTTTTGTAAAAAGTCCCCGGCGATGACCTACTCTACCACCCCGTCACCAGGGCAGTACCATTGGCGCTGCAGGGCTTAACTTCCGAGTTCGGAATGGGATCGGGTGTGCCCCCTGCGCTATGATCGCCGAGAGAAATTTGCAATTGGTCAGCGAGAATTGATCTCACTCAGATTCTGAAAAGAATACAGAAAGTTGAGGAAAAGCCTGACGGCTGATTAGTATCACTCGGCTGAATTCGTTACCGAACTTACACCTGTGACCTATCAATCCCGTAGTCTGCGGGAAGCCTTCACTCCCCCGAAGGGGAAGGGAAACCTTATCTTGGGAAGGGTTTCGCGCTTATATGCTTTCAGCGCTTATCCCAACCGAACGTAGCTACCCAGCGATGCCTCTGATGAGACAACTGGTGCACCAGAGGTTCGTCCGTTCCGGTCCTCTCGTACTGGGAACAGCATCCCTCAAGTTTCCTACGCCCACGGCGGATAGAGACCGAACTGTCTTACGACGTTCTAAACCCAGCTCACGTACCACTTTAATGGGCGAACAGCCCAACCCTTGGGACCTTCTCCAGCCCCAGGATGTGATGAGCCGACATCGAGGTGCCAAACCGCCTCGTCGATATGAGCTCTCGGAGGCGATGAGCCTGTTATCCCCGGAGTACCTTTTATCCGATGAGTGATGGCCCTTCCATTCGGAACCACCAGATCACTAAGTCCTGCTTTCGCACCTGCTTGGCCCGTCAGCCTTGCAGTCAAGCTCCCTTATGCCTTTGCGCTCTTTGCACGATTACCGACCGTGCTGAGGGAACCTTTGAGCTCCTCCGTTACCTTTTAGGAGGAGACCGCCCCAGTCAAACTACCCACCTGACAATGTTTCTCGCCCTGATTCAAGGGCCGGGATTAGAATTCCAGCAATGTAAGGGTGGTATTTCAAGGTTGGCTCCATCCCAACTAGCGTTAAGATTTCATAGCCTCCCACCTATCCTACACATACAGAACCAAAACCCAATGTCAAGCTGTAGTAAAGGTTCACGGGGTCTTTTCGTCCTGCCGCGGGTAGTCGGCATCTTCACCGACGCTACAATTTCGCTGGGCTCCCAGTAGAGACAGCGCTCAAGTCGTTACACCATTCGTGCGGGTCGGAACTTACCCGACAAGGAATTTCGCTACCTTAGGACCGTTATAGTTACGGCCGCCGTTCACCGGGGCTTCGGTTCCGTGCTTCTCCCGCCGAAGCGGGATAACACATCCCCTTAACCTTCCGGCACCGGGCAGGTGTCAGTCCCTATATTTCGTCTCACGACTTAGCAGAGACCTGTGTTTTTAGTAAACAGTCGCCCGAGCCTTTTCACTGCGGCCTCTTTCGACTCTGTCTGCCCGAAGGAGACTTTATCTAATCGAGGCACCCCTTCTCCCGAAGTTACGGGGTCAATTTGCCGAGTTCCTTAACTGGGATTCACCCAAGCACCTTAGAATACTCATCCCGCCTACCTGTGTCGGTTTACGGTACGGTTACCCTGTCATCTCGCTTAGAGGATTTTCTTGACAGCATGATTAGGGTCAGTTTATGGGCTAAGCCCTCCTGTTCGTGCCTCGGGGTTAAGTCCCGGCGGATTTGCCTACCAGGACCCCCTACACACTTAAACCCGGACAATCAAAACCGGGCTGACCTTTCACTTCTGCGTCCCCCCATCACTCAGACAACAACAGGTTAGTACAGGAATATTCACCTGTTATCCATCGCCTACGCCTTTCGGCCTCGGCTTAGGGTCCGACTAACCCTGAGCAGATTTACTTTACTCAGGAAACCTTAGGCTTTCGGTGACTCGAAATTTCATCGAGTTTATCGCTACTTATGCCAGCATACTCACTTCCATCTCCTCCACCCCGCCTTCCGGCAAAGGCTTCACAGGTTAATAGAACGCTCCCCTACCTCTTCCCGATAATCGGGAAAACCATAGCTTCGGTACCGGGTTTATCAGTCCCGGAGATTATCGGCGCAGGATTCCTTGACTAGTGAGCTGTTACGCTTTCTTTAAAGGATGGCTGCCTCTAAGCCAACCTCCTAGCTGTCTAAGCAATCCCACATCCTTTGTCACTTAACCCGGATTTGGGGACCTTAGCTGTTGGTCTGGGTTGTTTCCCTTTCGGCCATGAAGCTTATCCCCCACGGCCTCACTGCCACGGAACGTAATCTTGGTATTCGGAGTTTGGTTGGGTTTGGTAACCTTGTAGGGCCCCTAGTCCATCCAGTGCTCTACCCCCAAGATACTACCGTAACGCTGCCCCTAAAGGCATTTCGGGGAGAACCAGATATCGCCGAGTTTGATTGGCCTTTCACCCCTAACCACAGCTCATCCCCCAGGTTTTCAACCCTGGTGGGTTCGGTCCTCCACGACATGTTACTGTCGCTTCAACCTGGCCATGGCTAGATCACTCGGCTTCGGGTCTGCCGCATGTCACTAAATCGCCCTGTTCAGACTTGCTTTCGCTACGGCTCCGGTTTTAAGACCTTAACCTTGCGACATACGAGCAACTCGCTGGCTCATTATGCAAAAGGCACGCCGTCATCCGGCAGTTGCCGGATTCCGACCGCTTGTAGACATACGGTTTCAGGTTCTATTTCACTCTCCGTTAGGAGTACTTTTCACCTTTCCCTCACGGTACTAGTTCACTATCGGTCACATGGGAGTATTTAGTCTTAGCAGATGGTCCTGCCAGATTCACACGGAATTTCACGTGTTCCGTGCTACTTGAGAATTGAATCCAGCGAGATCCTTAGTTTTCACTTACAGGACTATCACCTTCTACGGTTGATCTTTCCATATCATTCAGTTAACTAAGAATTTTTTGACTCGCTGAGCCAACTGCATCCAGCTCCAATTCAACCTCGCAACCCCTCGACCGCAACGCATGCAGACTTTAACACGATCAAGGTTTAGACTCTTTCCTGTTCGCTCGCCACTACTTAGGAAATCACTCTTGTTTTCTTTTCCTGGGGTTACTAAGATGTGTCAATTCACCCCGTTCGCTCAGCCCATCCTATATATTCAGATGGGTGTATCCCAGCATTACCCGGGATGGGTTGCCCCATTCGGATATCCCCGGATCTAAGGTTGTTTGCACCTCACCGAGGCTTATCGCAGCTTACCACGTCCTTCGTCGCCTCCATGTACCAAGGCATTCACCGTATGCCCTTAGTAGCTTTACCTACATCTGCCTGTATTCTTCAGTGAATGAGCGTCGATTCACCGCTGACCAATTGTCAAAAAGCGTCCCGCTACTTGCGGGGAAATTCTGTAGAGATGATCCCGACTTTCGTGTCGGGACGACCTCCTTCAAAACTCTGGTGGAGCTGACCGGGATCGAACCGGCGACCTCCGGCTTGCAAAGCCGGCGCTCTCCCAGCTGAGCTACAGCCCCAATATTCTTACAGCTGGGTAGCCGGAAAATTCGATCATTTTTCAAAGAAAGTGGGCATGGGAAGACCCATCTTCGTTTCGTTACGAAGGGCAAGCTCGAACCTAAAAATCTTTACCCTTTCGCGGCTTGTCAATCGTATCCGCCAGCAGCGGAGTAGATTGGTGGGCCTGGGAAGACTCGAACTTCCGACCTCACGCTTATCAGGCGTGCGCTCTAACCACCTGAGCTACAGGCCCATAATTATCCAGCTGCAGCAGGAACTTGCGTTCTTCCCGCCCAAAATCTATGGTATGCGCATGACCGTCGAACAGGCTCGACCGTACCCCGAACCCGAAGTTTCGGGACGGGATTACTCCCTTGAAAGGAGGTGTTCCAGCCGCACCTTCCGGTACGGCTACCTTGTTACGACTTCGCCCCAGTCACCAGTCTTACCTTAGTAGGCTCCCTCCCGAAGGTTAGGCCACCTGCTTTGGGCACTACCGACTTCCATGGCGTGACGGGCGGTGTGTACAAGGCCCGGGAACGTATTCACCGCGTCGTGCTGATACGCGATTACTAGCGATTCCGACTTCATGGAGTCGAGTTGCAGACTCCAATCCGAACTGGGGCCGGTTTTTATGGATTGGCTTCCCCTCGCGGGTTCGCGACCCTTTGTACCGGCCATTGTAACACGT
>CAZHRR010000085.1:0-10370 GCA_964534955.1 uncultured bacterium | reverse complement strand
CTTATCCTCTTAATGCTTGAAAACATCTGGTCCAACCTAATTGCAATTGGGTTGTTAAAGTAAACTCGATAATTTTGGGGGGAATCCTTTTTGTCAGGGAGTAATTCACCTATAAATACTTTATCACTCCAGGATAGATTAGCTTTCCAATTTTTTGAATTTCCATCCTTGAACAAGTTTTGGCCCTCAATTAAATCGTAATACTTATTTGGGATAGTGATTTGTCCCTTATTAAAAAAAGTATGTTTGATTTCATCCATATCTTTTTCGAAAAAAACAGTATTTAACTTGGATCTTTCTTTTTTGTTTTGCATAATCTTTTTCAGAATCTCTTTTTGATTTTCTGACAGTTTTTCAAATTCTGCTTCCTTTGTTTCATATTCTTTATGATTTATTAGATATTCTCCGACCCTAATCTTCTGATTATCCCATAAGTTTTTAAAATATTTTTTAGTTTCACCTACGGTTGGATCTGTTAAATCACATTCATACTCCAACATAATTTCTTCATTCAGTTCAGTACCTCCTTTAGTAAAATTTCCAGAACCGATTAAAAAAGAAACCTTCGTACCACGTCTGAAAAAAATATATAATTTTGAATGAAACATATAAGGTTCAGAAAACACCTTTCCTTTTCTACGCTTTTCATTTCCCTTTATCCATTTCTCTAATTCTGGTAAATCAGAAATAGATCCAGAAACACCACAAATAATTCTAATTTCACAATTATTAGGAGCGTTTTTAAGCAAGTCTAATCCATGTTTTGTTAAAAATGCCGATGCAATCCATATCTTCTCAGCAGTTTTAACGTGTTTTGTAATTAGTTCTCCAATACTCTCACCATTCGGTTGGTAGTGAAATGATATTTTAGGTTCGTTTTTATTTGTTTCGCTCATTTTAATTTCTCCATAGTTTTATTTGGTTAGTTCAAGTTTACGTGATTACCGGAAAAGATACGAGGTCATTCCCGATCAGTGACACTGACTTCGTCATCGATCACCGACGGAAATAATTAATCCTCTTCTTCCCCTTCATCCTCACCGTCCGAAAATTCCTGAAGCAATTCATCAAGAGAGACCGTTTCAGGTGACGTACTTTTTAAAATATTAACCTCGCTCGCAAAATCCAGTGCAAACAGATTGTCCACATACATCTGAAAAAAGTCACCCTTCCTCCGCATGATTTCAAGGTCCAGGAGAAAGTCCAAATTGTTCAGAAACATCACCACTTCCTGTTTCAAATCATCTAAGTCAAATGTCATCTGTTCATTTTCTTTTGTGACAGATCTCAAATGCGCCACTGCCATTAAATCCCGATAAAATTCCGTAGCTCCCTCAATATCTTCGTGGTCTTTCGATAACTCCAACAGCCAATCTGGTATATCACAACTGGCACATGTCTCATTTTCTTCTACCCACTTAATCATCTCATCTCTTGTCATTTGTGTCATCATTTTAATATCTCCTTATTAATTGAATGTAAGTCAACGAAAGGCGGCATAGCCTTCTCACCTATACTATACATCCAACATCTGAAATTGTGTATTTACAATCGTTTTATTAGTTATTTTGGAGAATATTTAGTGTAACTGGCTAATAATGTTTGGCTTATAAACATCTTTAAAGCTGTGATTGTTGATTGTCCCTCTCTAAAAATAATTTTACTCAAATTTTGATTCACCGATCACCGACCCGTACCGGGATCAGTGACGGTTTCTTTATTTCGGTTTTGCCGTAAAACCGTTGAATTTTTTCACAGCCTGCCCGTTCGTAACGAACCTGTTACTCGTAACGATAGTGTAGAGTGAGTGTAGACGGGCGGCTGTTTCTGCACAGCGCACAGCGTCCTGCGGATTTTGCTCCAGAGGAGCTCCTGCGACCCGGAGGGTCTCCTGTGGAGGAGCAGCCGTCCCGATACTTCGGGATGGCGAGAAATAAAAACTATCTCCTTTCCCAGCTTGTCTTACGCCGTGTTGGGTTGGTCGTAAGTATCGGGGGTCAATCTGGAAAGATTGACGTACTAACTACACGTACGACTCATAGTCCGGCTGATACTGACGAGACTTCATGTATGCCAGCATATCCTCCGGCCGTTCTACAGTTGCCAACCCTATCTCGTACGCCACTTCCGCTACAGCCGTTGCAATAACTGCTGACACATCGCGGATTTGGGTTAACGGAGGATAGATGCACCCGCTCGCCAAGTCGTCTTCAGTCACCTCATTGGCCAGTGCTTTGGCTGCCGCAAAGAACATCTCGTCCGTCACATGCCTGGTGCCGCATTCAATTGCACCCAGCCCTACACCGGGGAATACATAGGCATTATTGCCCTGCCCGGGAACGTAGGTCTTTCCGTTCAGCGTTACCGGATCAAAAGGACTTCCGCTGGCAAAGATGGCTCGACCGTTCGTCCATGTGTACGCCTGTTCCGCAGTACACTCGGCCTTAGATGTGGGGTTCGACAGAGCAAAGATCACCGGCTGTTCGTTGATTTCTCCCATAGTCTCCACGATGGTCTGTGTGAATGTCTGCGGCTGCCCGGATACACCAACAAGAATGGTCGGTTTCAGAGTCTCCACAGCAGAAAGAAGATCAGGTGCAAATTCATGGTCGTGAGCATAAGCCAGCTTGTGTTCCTGAAGATTATCACGGCTCTTGACCACCAGCCCTTTGGAGTCCACCAGCCAACACTGCCTCTTGGCTTCATCGTGGGACATCCCTTCGGCTTCCATAGCCGATACGACAAGATCGGCAATCCCAACTCCAGCTTCACCAGCCCCTAAGAACAGGATTTTCTGATCGGTAAGCTTCTGACCGGAAATGCGGAGTGCCGAATAAATTCCTGACAGTGTCACACCGGCAGTACCCTGAATGTCGTCATTAAAGGTACAGACCTGATCCCGGTATTTCTGCAGCAGGCGGAATGCATTCAAGTTACTGAAATCCTCGAATTGAATGAGGGCGCCGGGGAATACATCCTGAACAGCCCATACGAATTCGTCGATCAGCTCATCATACTCCTCACCCCGGAGGCGGCTTTGATTAAGTCCGATATAGAGGGGATCTTTTAGCAATTCCTCATTGTTTGTCCCCACATCTATGGTAATCGGCAGGCACAGGGAAGGATGCACTCCTGCGCAGGCGGTATAGAGCGAAAGTTTCCCAATGGGGATTCCCATCCCGTTGGCGCCGAGGTCACCCAGACCAAGTATCCGCTCACCATCGGTTACGACAATAATGCCGACCTTCTCCATAGGCCAGTTGCTCAAAACATCGGCAATATGCCCTTTATCATTTATAGTAAGGTAAAGCCCCCGTGGGCGGCGCCAGATATGACCAAAAAGCTGGCATGCTTTACCTACGACAGGCGTGTAAATGATGGGCATAATCTCTTCTACATTATCAATGACCGTCCGATAGAAAAGGGTCTCATTCCGGTCCTGCAGCGCTACCATAAAAATATATTTCTCGAGATCATCGGACTTACGGTGATAGTTCTCAAGAACCCGCTTTCCCTGTTCTTCTACCGAGAATATCCGGGGCGGCAGCAGCCCATGCAGAGCCAGTTTGTCCCGCTCCTCTTTAGTAAAAGCAGTCCCTTTATTTATGGTTGGGTCGTGTAGAAGGTCAACTCCGCAGAGATCTTCTTTTTTAATAGACATGGTTATTTCCTCCTGAGGGATGGTTGGTTTAGCAGACTATAAAAGACTGAGATTGTGATGGGTAGACACATAAAAGTTGCCTAATTGCTGATTGAAAATTACGGAGAAATTCATTAAAAGAGTAAGGAAAGAGGCATGAAAAAACAGAAAATTTGTACGTAAACAAGTTTGCCAAAAGGGCGAACGTATCTAAATTACCGGTCCTGAAAAATGAAGGACGGTTCTGGAAATATCATTGTAGCGCCTTTGAACAAGCTTCTCAACTGGGCCCGTTCCACCTCTCCGTGGTACTTCCAGTTCGGCTTAGCCTGTTGCGCTATCGAGATGATGGCTACGGCAGCATCCCGCCATGATCTGGAGCGGATCGGGATGATGCCCCGCTCTTCGCCCCGACAGGCAGACGTCATGATCGTCGCCGGTACGGTCACCATGAAAATGGCTCTCCGCGTGAAGCGGCTCTACGAGCAGATGGCTGATCCTAAATATGTCATCGCTATGGGGAGTTGTGCCACCAGCGGTGGACCGTACTGGCAGTACGGATATCACGTCTTAAAGGGGGTAGACCTGGTGGTACCTGTGGATGTTTACGTTCCCGGTTGCCCTCCGCGTCCGGAAGCACTTATAGAAGGGCTGCTGCATCTCCAGGAAAAAATTCGGGATGAGCGCCCCATTCAGGAAACTGTTATACCGAATCTGAAAAATCTTTTTTCAAAGAAAAAGGAACCCGTTCTCGAAGCGGGATAACGGTCTACCCCTCCCTCGCGCGGCCTTCCCCGGTCAACCCCTTTGACCCACAGATTATATGAAACGTAGAAAACATACCACTATCACTGATCTCGGATGGTGGAAACGCCTGAGTAAGCGAACCGAGAAGGAACTCGAGTGGTGGTACCGGTTCGAAAAGGATGGACGAGGTCACGGTGCCGATCTAAAAGAAATCCGCCGGCGACAGCGCTGATAGAAGAACTGACATCTTAGCTTTTTCGTATATTCCCTTAAGAAATAAACATGAGCAGCGTTACACAACACATTGTAAATACTATTCTCTCCCGTCTCCGGGAGCCGCACAAGATGCGTACCGGCATGGAGGTCGAGAACCTCATTTACCGCTCTGACCTGACGAGGCTTCCTGTAAATCCGGGTGGACATTTCTCTGCTGTAGAGTTAAGAAACCGACTTGAGGAAAGG
Organism: uncultured bacterium; assembly: GCA_964534955.1. Classification (GTDB taxonomy): domain Bacteria; phylum Fidelibacterota; class Marinisomatia; order Marinisomatales; family UBA2128; genus UBA2128. The sequence goes on along the minus strand of CAZHRR010000085.1, from coordinate 5,521 downwards.
TGTGCTGAAGAAGGTATTTCGCCTTCTCTCACACTGGAGCCGGGAGGGCAGATAGAGTTCGGCGGTTCACCATTCAGCAATCTTCATGAGGTAAATACAGAATGGCTAAAGTACCTGAAGGTATTACTCGAAATCTGCCGCGAGGAGGACCTTATCCCTCTGGATTTCTCTCTCGATCCGTTTTACAAGCCAGACGATGTGATTATTATTGATCAGACCAAGTACCACTTAATGCATGATCGTTTTGACGCCACGGGATCTCTCGGCCGCTGGATGATGAAGATGAGCACCAGTATTCAGCTCAATCTTGACTACGGATCAGCGGAAGAGGCAGCACAACTGGCGTTTCTCTCCGATGTTCTACAACCGTTCCTGTCTCTGCTCTTTGCTAACGTCCCCTTCATGAACGGCAAGCCTACCGGCAGACAGAATGTAAGACTCTACATATGGGAGGATACAGATCCCTTCCGCTGTGGCGGACTACTGGATCACGGCATCACTTCCGAAAAGGATCTACTCCTGGCTTTCGCCAAACTTACTGCCGAAGCACCGGCTATCTTCGCGAAGGACATCAGCAATAATATCGGACCATTCGAGGGGACCATTGGCGACTGGCTGGAATCTATTACGCCATCCCGTGAGCTCCTCAACGAGGATGGACTGACAGCTCTGCATCAGATATTCACACATATCCGCTTCAAAGATGTTTTGGAAATTCGGACACCGGACCGTCCGCCTTTCGGTCTTGAGCTGGCACCCGTCGCCTTCATCACCGGACTGCTGCAAGAGCCAATCTGTCTCAATGAGGTAGCAGAAACAGTCGTTCCCTGGACTTTGGAAGAAAGACGGGATGCTATCGAAAAATCGAAGACTCTTAACCTGTCACAGACTGCCTTCAACAGCAAATCGTTCCGGCATTGGATCGAGCAGCTCTTTGAGCTCAGTTTGAAAGGGCTGGATGACCGGGCCGAGCAGTTAAACATCCACAGCGAGCGGATCTATTTGGAGCCATTCGCTGAGCAGTTCCTCACCAAGGGACCGTTCAGCCTACAGATTCAGGAGGAGTTTGCGTCTTCGGGTAAATCATTGAAGGTATTTATCCGGGATAGGTGGGAGGCACAGCGGGAAAACCTGACAGGAGAGATGAGTTAAATGACATTAGATTCGACAGCACCTCATCCTAAAATCAGGTTCTTTGTCTTATTGTAACAACACCATCCATCTTCACTTCGTTACGATGGACAAGTTTCCCCTACATTTCATTACGGGGAACAGGCTTCTATTCATCTTAGGAGTACCATTTTCTCTGTCTTTTGAAACGTCTTCTCACTCTCTTGTGACCATGTTCTGAGTGAGTAGATATAAACTCCTGCTGAGGCTATATTACCATCATTATCCTTACCATCCCAAACCACACTCTTGAAACCTGCCTCTTCCCTGTTGTCAAGAAGTGTCCGCACTTCTCTACCCAAGATATCGTAGATTACCAGAGAAACATAGGAAGCTTCCGGGAGATCATAGCGTATGGCGGTGGTGGGATTGAAGGGATTGGGGTAGTTGCTGTGTAGAGCATATTTTTTAGGAACTGCCTCACCTACCAGCAGTCTGCCAGCCTGACCTCCTGGTGGAACATAGGTGATCGTAAAGTTAGAGGGATCACTCTCGTAACTAAGTTCATCTACGCTGGTTACATAGTAGGTATAGGTGTAATCAGAAAGAACTTCAATGTCTATCCACCAGTCTTCATTCCATGCCCATAGCGGTGTGAAAGTGAGAGTTCGCGTCTCCGGAAGACCAGACCGACAGCCAGTATCTATCTGTATTCTGTCCTTTTGTAAATTCACCTGCTCCCCGGATAAAGAAGGGCAATCTTTTCCTAAAAGGTAAGGATCGCTAGCTGCTCCAGGGTCGTTTTCACTGCCAGTATTAGAACCGTCTCTGTGACATCTAGTACAATCTCCGGGATTGTCGGAGCGATAGAGAATATAGTGGGATAGGTCAGGTTCCTGCGTTTCTGTCAAAGCATCCCATGTGAGCTTTACTCCACCGATTCCACCAGCACCATGGCACTGACCACAAGCCTGTACGAATTCGGGATCATCAGAAGGCAGGTAGGTTGAGGCAATGTTTTGGGGAGTAGCAGGAGATTGGTGGTAGTAATAAACGCCCATGTCTGCTCTTGTACCATCAGGATCAGGATCACTATCTTCCCAACCACTGTCTATGCATGGTGAGCCTACTCGTAAATTAAAGTTATCGTTTTCAGGATCGACAAATAGTGGATTATTAGATATGTTTCCTTCTCCACCTGAAGGATAATAATCCTCTTCAGTATCCCAGAAGTCATTGTGGTGTATAACATCACCCGATTCTAAAAGTATGGTATACCCTTCCATGACAATATTGTTATACGCTCTAGATTTAAATGTGTCATGGGTGATAACTGAAAAAATACTGAATGAATTGTCATAGAAAGTATTGTTACGTATCCTCAGGTCTCCACCATTACATTCTTCTGTATCTATAAAAACACCATCGTAATTACTAACAAAAACATTTCGACGAACATCGTAATTGTGTGATGGGTTATCTTCAGAGTTCCATTGTAATTGTATGTTTATACTTGTACTATTATATTGAAAAATATTGTTTTCAATACTCACATTCTTAGCATTTCTCTGTAGATGTACGCCAATGCTATTATTAATAAAAATTGAATTCGAAATATACGCATCAATTTGATCATTATATGGAACCGGGCCGTTTTGCTCATTTCCAAAATATTTAATGCCGTACTGATTGTCTGTAAAATTACATTCATTGACATAGATATTACTTTCAGCAAAACTACCATAGTTGAATAATTCTATTAGAACACCAACTTCGTTATATTCAAAATTGACTTTATCTATGTATTTGTCAGGAGGGTCATTTGTTATATTATCCCAGAAATTAAACCTAATGCCCACATTTGAATTTCTTATATATACATTTTCGATATTTAGTTCACCATCATTTCTTACTACTATTCCTTCCCAATTACCCATTCCATTCGATGTTAGAGTCACAGGATTGTCAGGTGTTCCTAATATGTTTAGTTGATGCCATCCAAACAACTCAATTTTAAAACTTGGTGCAAATTCAATATGAGCGCCAGGAGGAATGGTTAAACTGTAATCGTTGTTGAATCCAATTCGCAATTCATAACCCTCAATCTCATTTACGGCCTGGTACTCTGCTTTCACCACTGCTCCTGCCTGCAAGAATACCACTTCAGGAGTTCGATCGGTCGTAGTAGTAGCACCTCCACCGAAGTCTACATCTGTACCTGTCCATTGATCAAACACCCATATATTTTCAAGGTCGACTACGACATCTAGTGCACTGAGGGAGTAGCTTGGTCCTTGATCAGGATACTGATTCAGGAAGACACCGTATGTGTTGTTTTCTATATCTACCCAAACATCACCGAGTTGTTCTCCTGTCTGGTCGTTAACCCACCAGGGATCTTGGATTATTATTTCTGCAGGAATTGAAGTTAAATCGGATGTCAAGGTTACATCTTTTAATACTTTGAATTTTGCCCATTGATTCCCCTGATCTGGTGTAAAAATGTGTTTTAACCGAAATTCCTGGAAATCGTTATTCCAGCGACGATGTTGATATAGAGAACCCCCAAAAGGTATTATTTGATTCTTAGTTTTTACCACATTTCCCTCGTTTTCGATAAAATCCACAGTCTCACCACTTTCTAATGTATCTAACTCATTTAATATCAATTGACCACCAAAATCAATGGGTACACCTTGATAGTCATAGATATTAGTAAACCCTATTGTATATAATGCGCCACCTCCCCCATCATCACCATCACAGGCATCCCCTACCCCATCTCCATCAATATCTGCCTGATCGGGATTATACGTATCAGGACAGTTATCCACATCATCATGAATACCATCTATATCACCATCTACAAATGAATATACGTACATAGCCGTGGAATTTATGTTTAAACGTGTCTCATAAACTGTCTTTCCTAATAAACTCTCTTTAGGTGTCCCAAAGGCACAAACAGCCTTCTTTATGTTTCTCGCTGTAAACTCAGGCTGAGTTGTATATTGAAATAAATCGTAGCTTCCAATAAGATAGCATAATAAAATTGTCCCTGAAATCTGTGGAGCAGCTAAGGAATTGCTCGGATAACAATCGAAGCAACCCATCCAAAGATCAAATAATGAGTCGTCACCTTCTTTAATCAATGTAGGAATATTCGTGCATGGTGCTGCCATATCAACAAGGGTCTGGCCAAAGGGCTGATCAGGATGAAGCTCTCCGTCAAGAGCAGTACCTGTTACGGTGATTAAATATTCCGAGGCTCCCCCGGCCATTTTTCGGAGTTGAGAGAAATCCCAAAAGTTGTTGAGAATTACCGTGTTATCCAGATCGACACTCGTTTGACCTAGGTTGTAAGCATTAGGCACCGCCGCAACGGTTAGTATGCCATACCACATTCCCAGGTTTTCAATAGCTGTGTTAAAAAGAACATCTGGAGAAAATTCAATGGCATCAAGGTAAAGACCCCAACTGCAATTAACCGCTACTATATTTGCCCCTGTGAGGGGATCTACTTCGTATCTATCTCTCATTTCAGCAATGAAATCCCACCCAGACATAAAATAACTAATAGGTACGTAATCTAAGCCATCTGGTATTTCTGGTGTAATAACCATCAGCCCCTTTCCGTACATAGCTACGGCGGCGAGGTCGTATACATTATTTGTTTTTGCGATAGCCACACTAGCCACTCTGGTCCCATGCTTTAGTGTGTCAGATCCCATATCAATTGGAACGTTAACCCCTTCACCCACGTCAGAGGTACAATTCCAACCGTAGTAATATACTTGGTCGTTATAAGTGTCGGGAGCTGGGTTTACCCACCAATTGCCTTCAAAATCAAGATGGTCAAAGTCCCGGAAACCCCTATCAAAAAACGCTATGACAGGGAAATCATTGTCACTCTCGGGTAATTCTATATAACTCTCGTCAATAACACTCTGCATGAAGTTCCAAGCTTCCTGAAAGTTAATATCTTCTCCTACCGCTCTACCATGTTGATTGGGTTCGACTATACTATGGAGATAAGATTGGTACCCCTCTTCATATAACAAATCATCCGGTACAGTTAAGTCAACGTGCCTTACCAATAGATTGGGTATAGCATAGTTAACCTCCGAATAATTGGAAAGTGTATTAATATAGTCAAGTATAATTGAAGCGCTACGTTCCTGCTCTATTGGTACTTTCACCAACCATGTATCATCCAGCACCTTATACGTTTTGAAGGCTGTTAACCCCAATCCTTCAAGAATCTCTCTACCTTGCTGTTTTGTTATAGACTCTTCGAATTTTACAAAAAAGGTTGAATCACTGATTCCTTGGTCTACCTGTCCATTAACTAAACTGCTAACATTTCTCACTTAGTAAAATAGTCAATAACATTAATAATAACAATAATATG
>CAZHRR010000084.1:0-10370 GCA_964534955.1 uncultured bacterium | reverse complement strand
ACCTAAAATGAGCGATTCTATGTCAAAAAAAGTCAAATTAGCCTGAACCCCGGATGCAATGGTCTCTTCCAACTTGGCAGATACTCATATAGCATAATCACGACCCTATTTTCATTGTTTATATGTGTTGTGACACCAAAGTTTTTCTCTTTGTTCGTTTTTTGTAGCGAAACAGATATACCTCTCCCATCTTTTCCACAATTTGATCTATGACGTTGGTTGATAGAGTGCTGAGTCATTACAGAAAGATAGGTGTGGGATGCAATGACCTGTCCCATAATTTCTCCGCTCTTATCTGTTCATAAACAGCAGTGGAAAACTTCACAATGATTTGACCACCGGTTCTAACAATCTTGGCGGCTGTATCAATAATCACACGCCGCAGGGTGGTAGCATAACTGCCAATACAAACTGTTACTTGTCCAACATCCTCCTTGAATGCTTCAAATAAGAAATATGATACCAACATTGTATAGTAAAAAGCGGCATTAGGCGTAAACCGTTTGAATGGTAACTGTTCTGTACCAAAATTCTTGACAGCTCGGTTCACCAACTCGTCATTCCCGCGACCATGGTAACACTCAATCACACCTGCTCCAGTTAAATAATGATCCAGACCCGCCTCCCGAAACGCCTGGCTCAACTTGTGGTCCAGGCCAAGATTGGTGTATACAACCGTATCCGGACGAGCAAATTCCAATAGTATCTGACTGTCCTCATCCATGTGGCAGTGACAAAAAATCATCCTGCGAAACTTATCCCACGCTTCACGACGATCACCCATTTCAACATAGCCCCAAACGCGCTTCCCGTTGTCATATTCACCCCAGCTCTCTGACGGCATTGCTGCCACACTCTCTTTTATGTCATTGTATATCTTACCCCCAATAATGTACGCAATCCCTAACTCCTCAAATTTTTCAAAATTCTTCTGATCAAAAAAACCACTATCGCAACGCAACAGTATCAGCACATCCTCATGGTGGTACTTTCGTATTTTCTTCACAACATGAACTACCATCTTCATCGCCGTATCTGAATAATTGCTATGCTTAGAGCCACCTCGAAATACAGCATCAATAACGTATCTTCCCTCCCGATAAATCGGGATAAGGGAGCGAATCCCTTGACTTTCTTATAGGTAGGCTCTACACCTTCACGCTTCAGTGCATCATCATTATTCATGGGCATAGTATCCATATTCAAAATGATTACCTTTGGCTTTTCAATTTTCAGTCGCCAGATAAATAACGTTTGTAACAGCCTCCGAAATAACCAAATTCGAACAAAGGAAAACCCTTTGAAGAACCTTTTCATTATGTGGGACGAACTAAGTCTATCTACAGATTCCTCAATGATGTCCGCATACGATTTATCCCTTCTCAATTCGTCAAAACGGGTTAAGTGAAAAGATGTACCATCTATGAAAAAGCAGAACAATTGCTTGAATAAGCTCTCCACTGGCTTACCTTTCTTATTCTTGCGCATACTGCCAAATAACCGACTCAATAAAGGATAAATAGCTATATTGTTCAAATATTTGATAAAAAACACAAGTCCTCCGCGGCTGGTTAGATGCTCATCAGTCGCTTCAATGTGATGGATTTTGTGATTGACATAGTGCTCATTATTGCTCATTTTTTACCTCACCTAATGGGTTGAATTTCTTTCAACAACATTTTCATTATTTCTCCACGAGAAATTAACCTATTAGGTGTTTTTTATTAACATAAATCGCTCAACTTAGGTTTCATATAGAGAAAATCTTTGTATTATCAGCGTAGGAAGCGAAATTTGCGCCGTTATGAGAAAGTTTCTGGCAGCAGTTATTGTCTCTCTTGTGCCACTTTTCGGTCAAGTAATTGACTTTACTGTAGACTTTACTCCATATGTAATTTACTACTTGTCGGCAGTGGACATAAGCACAGGAGAATCAAATGTGCCCCTATTCCTGGCTAGACTCGAAAGAACAGAGTCTGCACCAGACAGCGTCCCCGTACATATTGACTTTGAGATTACAGTTCAATCTGACGCTCTTGGATTTTACGAAGAAGAGACACTGGTTCATATTAGTACTAAGGAGGAGATTCCTCTGATTCTCACGGCTCCCATCACACTGACTAACCAGATGTTGACATTAGATACTCGGCAGCTGCTTGATGATGCTGGGAATCTAGTTGACATGAATCTGGAGGTAGTGGAGACAGTAGATCTTGAGCGGACAGATGAACTTCTCAATGCAGTCATAGCCACAGGAAGACTCCCTGATGGTATATACCGCTTCCTTGTAACAGCTACGCCGGAAGGGGGATCACCTCTGACGAGGGATGATATCTTGAATGTATCTTCCCCTCTGGACCTTCAACTGATTGCTCCAGGTGGTGTGTTAGCGGATACAGCTATAAATGAAATCTATACATCTTACCCTGTTTTTCAATGGGATTCTGACCCATGCATGGTTCCTGGTGGGTGTGAATTCCTCATCAGAGTTGCTGAGTTTATTCCGTCAGATCATTCCTCAGTAGAACAGGCAATCGAGTCAACCACAAGACTGCCCCTTGATCAGTCTCTGGGATTTTATGCTGCCGGTTATGGAGCAACATCATTTCAATATCCTTCTTCTGGTGCAGGAGATCTTGAGCCAGGTGGTGTTTATGTATGGCAGTTAAAAAAAATCTTACCTACAACTTTTGGTGAGGAAGAGCTGTTAAGTGAGATTTTGACGTTTAAGGTAAAAGATTTTTCTGAGGATACTGAATCGGGCACCGAAGGCGGTGGAGCTTCCGACGTGGTGTTACAGGTTTTACAGACACTGGTTGGAGACGATAATTTTGAACAATTCTTCGGAGAGGGCGGTTCATTGGCTGGTTATGAAACAACCGGGACAATTTTATTAGATGGCATTGCTACTGATATTTCAACTGTTCAAGGTATGGTTGCTGAAGGTTTAAGCGAAAGAGTTACATCAGTAGAGGTGGCAGAGTGAACCGGTTTTTGGCAATTCTGCTTTTTCTTGCAGGAACCTTTCTTTCTGGATCGGATAAGGTTGCCATGGCGGTTAAGGCTAAAGGAGAAGCAGAAATCCAGCGATCAGGGGAAGCGGAAAAAAACCGTCTGAAACCAGGGAATCCTGTCAATGATCAAGACAAGATAACTACTGCTCAAAAATCGATGGCCATGATCATGTTTCTTGATGACAAAAGTGTCCTGAAGATCCGTGAAAATTCAGAATTCATAGTTGGCGGCCAGCGAACAGATGACGGTATATCAAAGTCAGTCAGTCTTGGATACGGTGTGTTGAGAGCCAATGTTTCTCCCCAGAAAGGAAAACAATTTATCATCTCTACTCCAACATCGGTAGCATCAATCAAGGGAACCGAAGTTATTGTGTCGAGCGATCCTACCGCAGGTGATCAGTTTATTCTCCTGGAAGGATTAATGGATGTGGAGAACAGTGTGAGCGGGGAGGTTATCACTCTTAATAGTGGTGAGACAGCTACCTCATCTACAACTGGTGAGTTGGAGTCACATGATACAACGGAAGATGAAATAGAAAGCACTGGTGAAGAAGAAGAGGAAGAATTGATCCGGGAATTGCGCTTCCAGTTTGAAGATGATGACGGCAATCTCAAAGAAATAATTATCAGATTTACTGAATAGACTGTAGTTGTGAAAAAGGTAATAATTCATTTATCTCTTCTTGGCTCAATACTCTTTGGTCAGGAAATAATAGTCATGAGTCCTGAGCCTAATTCTGAACAGGCAGCTACTGATTTACTTATAGCTGTTTCACTCTTCGGTTTGGAAAATGTCCAGACAGAAGAGATAGTTTTACGACTTGATGATGTGAATATTACTGACCGGGCATTCATCGATCCGGATATGGTGAGTTATGTTCCTCCTTTGCTAACTCCTGGAATACATATAATTGAACTGGTGGCAGGCACTGTTGATTCTGTTATGTGGTCCTTTGAAGTTTTAGGGAAGAAAGAAGCAAAAGTAAAATCGAGATTCAGTGTGGGAGGCAACATTACATCCAGCAGCAGTATAGATAAGATTGATGAAGTATCGCTGAATGTTAACCAGATCGCAGTTAATCTGAAAGGTACAGTCTTTAAGGAGATTGGCTTCAGGACTAAACTTAAATTGACCTCTGATGAGGATCCTTTATTTCAACCAAGGAATATATATGGTTTTGGTCTGACATTTGGTAGATATGGTCATCTCAAACTTGGTGATTCAAATCCTCGACTGTCCTACTTTACTTTAGCTGGAAAACGAATCCGAGGTCTCGATCTAAATCTAATGTTGGGTCCTATCAATCTTACCTTTATTAAAGGTGAGGTCAATCGAGCAATCCAGGGAGGAAGTGAAATAGATCAAGTCTATTCCCATTCCGTTGAGAGTGATACAGCAGGAACAAAGTTTATGGCTCTTCAGCGCAAAGGGCATACGTTTAGACAGGATCTCTTTGCTGGAAGATTTGGTCTTGGTCGGGGTGAAAAGTTCCGATTTGGACTTTCCTTTCTTAAGGTAAAAGATATTGTAAATAGCGTGGATGCTGTCATTGATGATGCTTTGATTGAAATTAGTGCAGCTGATACTGTTTTCGGACTTCAAGAAGGGGACCAGTTTACTTATAATGAACTTGTTAATGAGTTAGGGAGTCAACAGTTGGTTGTGTCTGATGTTAGCGACTGGTCAGGAGTAAAACCAAGGGACAATATAGTTTTAGCAACTGACTTGGGAGTATTCTTGGATCACAAACGGATTGCCTTAGAAGGTGAAGCAGCATTCAGCTTGCTCAACAACGATATTTCCCAAGGAGCTTTAACCCTTGCAGGTTTGGATACTCTTCTGGATTCCCTTCAAGACAATTCAATTGGCGGTTTCATGGACCTTGGCGCTTTTCCCGATCCTGCCGACTATGAAGATATTTTTGTAATTAATCAAAATATGGTACCTCTTTCACCCATATCTCCTGAACTTTTCTCGGACAGTGCTGCTATTTCTGTAGGTGAAGCCATCCTGTCCATGCCATCGCTCTCTCTGAGAGCCAAAGCTTCTTTGAACTATTTCGGCAATCTTCTTGATTTTGAGTTCCTGCAAGTTGGCCCGGAATTTAATTCACTGGCCAATCCTTATCTGGTTACAGACAATCGTGAATGGAAAGTAGCTGATAAACTGCGGCTGTTTCAAAACCGGGTATTTTTAACTCTCAGCTATCGACACCAAAATAATGGGATATCCTCATCGTCAGAAAACATTCGGAATCAAAACACGTTTACAGCTGGGATTAATGTTATGCCGGGGCCAGGTCTCCCTACAGGTAATTTGACCTATAAGACAGTTGACCGGGATAATGGTATTACTGAAATAACTGAGTTAGATAGTGTTACATTTTCTGATAATCGAGAAAATACACTTCTCAAAAGCATTATGCTCAGTTCAAACTACAACTTTGATATATTTGGATTTTCTAATACTGTCATGGGAACCTTTGTACAAGTTGATAAGGAAGATAAGTTTTCTGACCGCAATTGGGATCCTGATTTCGTGGACCCATCACTTTCATCTCAAGTAATAAGTTTAGCTTTAACAACAAGGTTTCCATTTCCTCTTACCACAAATATGACTGTAACCAACAATACCAGTGAATATAGTATAGGTCCAGGAGAATGGACCAATCTGGATTTCTTAACTGCCGCTATTAATGGTGATTATAAGCTGAATCAGCTTGGATTAATTGTTCTAAGTGGTATTAATTATGCCAAAGGAACGGGAGAAGCAGATGTCTCGTGGATTGGTATAAAAGGTGGTCTCCGCTATAGGATATTGGAGAATCTCAATCTGAATGCTACTGGAGAGCTTAGAGATAAAACAGCAAACGGTGAGAAGTCCACTTCCATAATTGCCAGGGCTAATCTGGCCTATACTTTTTAGAATATATCTTCCCTGAAAAGGGATTGTCATAGAATTTTAATCTATGTCTCAGCTTCGAGCTTTAGTGGTTAAGTAATTCCGAATGTAGTCCGGCAAGGTAATCCCTTCGTCCAGATACGGATCTGCCTCTGGTTTTTCTGCTGTCATGCGGAAGGGCACCACACCTGACCAGGTAGGGAGTGAGCAGTCTTCTTCATCGTCAATCGGTGGTCCTGTACGAATCTTGGCTGATGCTTCTTCGATGTTAACCGCTACTATAGCTGTAACGTCCAACTCTTTCTGATTAGGCTCACGGACGTCTTGCCACCGACCGGGAATGAGGTGCTCAAAGAAAATCTCCATTGCCTTCATTTTTGCTCCGATGTCTGTGATCTCCCGCCCTGTCCCAAAAAGCACAACTGAACGGTAATTCATGGAACTGTGCATGGCCGATCGGGCAAGGACGAGACCATCCAGGTGCGTAAAACAAATAGACACTGGCACTCCTGATTTCACTACTTTCAGCAGACGGCTCCCTTTTGAACCGTGGAGTATTATTTGGTTATCTGAGCGGGCGTGGATAGTGGGGATGACAAACGGCTGATTATTTAGAACAAATCCCACATGGCAGATGAAAGCGACATCAATAATCTTGTAAATGGTTTCCTTGTCGTAGCTGCCGCGTTCAGGGTGGCGTTTTATGCTGCTTCGAGTTCTTTGAAAATTGTCAGACATTTTCTACTCCTTTAAAATATCTATTATTTCCAGAAAAATACGAATGGGATGCTTCTATTGACAGGAAATTTGATTGAAGAAAGAGGGGTGAATCAATTAACTTTATATAATGCCCTCCCAAGACAGAAAGCGCCTTTTCCTTATCGACGGTTACGCCATGGTTTACCGGGCGCACTTCGCCATGATCCGGAATCCACTCATTACTTCGGATGGCCGTCATACCAGCGCACTTTTCGGTTTTGTTAACTCCATTTTCAAGATCCTTCGTGATGAGAAGCCGGATTATCTGGTTGCTGTCTTTGATGCCAAGGAGAAGACCTTCCGCCACGAAATGTATCCTGAGTACAAAGCAACACGTGAAAAGATGCCGGATGAACTCCGCGAACAGCTTCCTGACCTTTGGCGCCTCATAGAAGCATTTAATATTCCTCGTCTGGAGATGCCCGGCTACGAAGCAGATGACATCATTGGTGCCCTGGCGGTCTCAGCGAAGGAGAAGGGAATAGAGGCTTATATCGTCAGCGGAGACAAAGATTTTATGCAGCTTGTTAATGAGCACATTTTCCTCTACACACCCGGCAGACAAGGAACAGCAGATGTCATAGATCGCCGAGGAGTTGAAGAGAAGTGGAAGGTACAGCCGGAGCAGATTGTGGATCTTCTCGCCCTTATGGGGGACAGCTCGGATAATGTGCCCGGTGTTCTGGGAATTGGGAAAAAGACGGCTATATCGCTCCTGCAGGAGTATGGAGATCTGGATTCCGTTCTCGCCAATGCGGAAAATGTGAAGCATAAACGGCCCCGTGAAGGATTACAGAAAGGAGTTGAAGCAGCTCATCTTTCAAAGGAATTAGTGACTATCAAGACCGACTTACCCCTTTCCACAAGTGTTAATGATCTTGAGCGTCAATCTTTTAACTTCGATACAGCAGAAGAAGTATTCCGGGAGTTGGAATTTGTGCGACTGATGGAGCAGTTAAACGAATTCAGGGACGAAAGCATTTATGCTGAATCGGCTGCTGTAAATAAGGATTATCAGTTGGTTGATTCTCAGAAGGAACTCGAAGACCTTGTGAAGATTCTCTCTTCTGCTGGACTGGTCTCTATGGACATTGAGTCCACCAGCCCGGACCCTATGCGAGCAGAGATTGTCGGTTTCAGCTTCGCCATTGAAGCTCATGCCGGCTGGTATATTCCAGTTCAGTTTCCTGAAAAGGAAAAGCCGCTATTCAAAGGTGAAGACGATCTTTGCACCGTACTGGAGGAACTGAAGCCTGTATATGAGAATGAAAAGATCTCCAAGTGCGGTCAGCATCTGAAATACGACTGTCTTATTCTGAAGAACCACGGGATCGAAGTAGCAGGTATCGAGTTCGACTCTTTAATCTCCGCACACCTTCTCCGGCCTGAAGCCCGATCCTTCAAACTCGAATACCTGAGCGAGGAATTCATTCAATATAGAATGCAGCCCATCACCGAACTAATCGGCAGTGGACGAAACCAGATTACCATGGCTGAAGTTCCTTTGGAAAAGGTCACATTCTATGCCGTTGAGGACGCCGACATAGCTTTTCAGCTTGTGCCCAACCTGAGGGAAAAACTGGCTGAGGAAGAGCTTGATGAGTATCTGGAAAAAGTAGAATTGCCTCTCATTTCTTCACTGGTACAGATGGAACAGAACGGTGTTTACGTTGACAGCGAAATGATGGCAGAGATGTCACAGTGGATGGAGAATAAGCTGGATGACTTTAGCCGCGAGATTTTCACCCTGGCTGGTATGGAGTTCAATCTCAACTCTACTCAGCAGCTGGCGACTATTCTGTTTGATCACATAGGACTGAAACCAGTACGAAAACGTTCTACGGATGTCAATGTGCTAGAAAAACTAAAGAATGAACATCCCCTGCCGGAAAAGGTGCTGGAGTACAGGAAATTTCAGAAATTGAAATCCACATACGTGGACGCCATCCCTAAGTTGATTCATCCCAAAACCGGGCGAATCCACTCGTCATTCAGTCAGACTGTAGCAACTACAGGCCGGTTGGCAAGCCGAAACCCAAACTTCCAGAATATTCCAATCCGTTCGGAAGAAGGTAGGGAGATCAGGAAGGCATTCCGGCCGCAGGAAAAGGGGTGGCTTATCTTTTCGGCAGATTACTCCCAGATCGAGTTGCGTATCATGGCTCACTTGAGCGGTGATGCGATGCTAAAAAAAGCGTTCGAGAAAGGAGAAGATATCCACGCTCGAACTGCAAGCAGCATCTATGGTGTACCGTTGGAAGATGTCCTACCGGAGATGCGCAGGATGGCAAAGGTGGTCAACTTTGGAGTGATGTACGGTGCCGGACCTTATCGCCTTTCGCAGGAGTTTGGCATGCCAGTGAAGGAGGCTGACAAAATTATCGGAGCGTACTTCAGCCGCTATTCCGGAATCAAGTCATTTGTGGATGAAACACTGGATAAGGCGAGAGATAACAAGTTTGTGACCACTATGCTGGGTAGAAAACGGTTCTGTCACGACATTGAGCATTCTAATCAGCGTATACGGATGGCGGCCGAACGAGCTACTATCAATCATCCTATCCAGGGGACGGCAGCGGAGATGATCAAGCTGGCCATGATTGAAATAGATAGGAAACTGAAGGCTGCAAAACTAAGATCAAAGATGATCCTGCAGATACATGATGAGCTCTTGTTTGAAGTACCGGAAGAGGAATTAGATGATCTGAAAGGAATGGTAGTTGAAGAAATGGAGAATGCCCTGCCGCTCGATGTTCCGGTGGTAGTTGATTGTGGAGTTGGAGACTCATGGTACGAAGCGCACTAAGGATTGATAATTTTCGATTTTTCCAAAGGATGCTGTGCGCGATTAGCGATTGTCGATTAAAAAAGATGATGATGAAGAGTTAAAGCATGGGACGAGTTCACCGAGATTGGCTGAAGTGCAGAGGGAATATGCTATTGTGGGTTATAAACTCCGTGTACTCTGTGATTCTCGGTGGTTCTCTGTGTCCCTTTTCTGTATGGAACAGTCAACCTTTATGTTTTGGTGAGCGCCACTCTATTAAGAACTTGTGATAAAGCGGATTAAAAAAGATCAATGGAATCTTGTCTCAATAGTCCTTTGGGTAATAGAAAGAATTCAATTAATACAAATAATTGAAAATCGAAAATCGTCAATTAAATAGTGGAAGCATCAGTATCACTTAAAAAAGTCGGAAAGCTCCTGGATGGCCAATCGGTTCTAGCAGGATTGTCATTTGGTATCGAGCGTGGTTCTATAATGGCAGTGGTGGGACCAAATGATGCAGGAAAGAGTACGCTCCTGCGGGTTCTGGCCGGCGTCTCAAAGCCTGAGTACGGTAATGTTTTTATCAACGGAATGGATATTCAGCTCAGGCCGGAGGAGACTAAAAAGCTGGTGGGTTACATGCCGCAAACACCCAATTTCGATCGTCAGCTCACAATCAGAGAGAACTTTCTGTTCCACGGTGCGCTATATCATCTTTCGGAAAGCGCCATCAAGAGCCGGATTGCCAAGTTGACGAAAACTCTACATATCACGGATGTTCTGGATCACTTTCCGGATGAGCTTTCGTGGGGTTATCTTAAGCGGGCTATGCTAGTGCGAACGCTGCTCCACAATCCGCCTGTCCTCTTCCTGGACGAGCCCACCACATCTCTTGATATTCGGGGGAAATATCTGGTGTGGG
>CAZHRR010000083.1:6167-10438 GCA_964534955.1 uncultured bacterium | reverse complement strand
TATACCCGCTATTTCCATACCGGCGATAATATCCATTTATCCTTACAATTTCAACCTGAAAAACAGACAGCGACGGAGTAAACCCCGACGCTATAATCCCCGCAGGGTGCTTCGCAAAATAAAGCACAATAAATTGCGCTGTTTAGATCACAGGACGCTTCAGTGTTCTTTCTTTGATTACTAGCGTGCTCATTTATGGGCTCGTTGCAGTTATTATTCCCTAAAATCTCATTTCTGCTTTTCATTGCATTCTGTTATCCTACCCTTTACTGAGGCATTATGTGGTGCTAATATCTGTCATAACAAGCCAAGAGAAAGTTACTCATGAAAATCACAACTGGCTCTTCGCTTTACGTAATAAATCGCCAACAATGAACATCATCTACTGCAAGAAAAGTATACCGAAATAGTGCGTCACGCTGCCGCCCAACACAAACAGATGCCAGATAGTATGGTGAAAAGGTAGTGATTTCCATAAATAGAAGACAATTCCCGACGTATACAACAGACCCCCAATAGCCAACCACATTATGACAAAAGGTGAAACCGCCAGAAGCAGCGGTTTTATCGCAATAACCACCAGCCAGCCCATGGCGACATAAGAGATAACAGCTAGTTTGTTATATCTTCTGGGAAATACCGTTTTCAGGATAATACCCGATACTGCTATTCCCCAGATAAGACCGAATAAAGTCCAACCCCATGGCCCTCTCATGGAAACAAGGGTCACAGGGGTGTACGTTCCTGCTATTAGCAGATAGATAGCAGAATGATCCAGAATCCGAAAGAGCCGCTTCACCTTTGGCTGAGTAAAACCATGATACAGTGTTGAGATCAAATACAAGGTGAATAACGTAGCTCCGTAAATACTATAACTGACAATCTTCCAGGGATCACCTTCCCGGCTGGCCAATACCACCAGCACAACCAATCCTGCAATACTTAACCCCGTCCCGATGCCATGAGTAATACTGTTGGCAATCTCCTCACCTATGGACTGAGTTCTTTTAGCTTTAATTGAACGCATCATATTATCCATTACGATTAGTGCTAATATTAGAGTCCATAGTTTTCAATGTGAAGATATTATGTTAATCTCAAATTCCGACATTGAACTGTACAAATCCATACCTTTCAATTTATCAGGATACTCTCTCTTCCACCGATCACCGACCCGTACCCAAGTTAATGACCATCATATGTTCCACTACAGACGGGCAGGCGGTTTTGACTTGTTGTTTTTTTATTTCGCCGCCTTGATAAAATTCAACAAAAAGATCAAGGTGTTTTGAGGATAAGAAGAAATTACTGCCTGCCCGCCATCTTTTTGGCGGGTTTGAACCGACAATAGGAGGTGAGTTTAATTCCTTCCCGAAAAACACCGAAGAACCGTTTAATTTTATCACAGCCTGCCCGTTCGTAACGAACCTGTTACTCGTAACGATAGTGTAGAGTGAGTGTAGACGGGCGGCTGTTTCTGCACAGCATCCTGCGGATTTTGCTCCATAGGAGCTCCTGCGACCCGGAGGGTCTCTCCTGTCAAGGAGTCCTATGTGACCTGTGGAGGAGCAGCCGTCCCGATACTTCGGGATGGCGAGAAATTACATCCTTTTAACTCACCCCCGTCCGCCAGCTCCTCGGAGTCCATGCGGGACAGGCGGACACCCCCTCTCTTATGAAGCAGAGGGGGAAAACATTCAAAAAAAAACAACGATTTATCCTGCCCGCCCTCCCTCTGGTCGGGGGCAGGCGGGTCATCCCTCTCTTTATCCGCAGGATCCTGTGGATAAGAGAGGGACCGAGGGTGAGTTTAAAACTGGGATTTGCTTCTAAAAACGTCCTTGTTATATCAACCTGCCCGAAAGACATGTTCAGGCGGGTGAAAATACTCACACCTATCAAGTGAATAAAGTTTGTTCTGTCGTTTCCACTCTCCAAACATAGGAATTAGGTGTTAATACGTCCGACTACCAGAGGGTAAACTGTAATGGGTGCGCCATAACCACTGATAGTTTCGCCATTCATTTTCCCATTTAGTGTCATCCCAGTCCAACTCGCACCATACAATGTCCCCTATCTGCTCTCGATAATAGCGGCCGCCATTGGGCAGCAACAGCCCAAGCCGCACTCTTCGCAGAAGCAGATCTTCCAAGTGAACCACTGCCTCAGCTCGAGCAGCCCACGACAGCTCAGACCACATGTAGGGTGTAGTATCTATCTTTTCATATCCCGCAGAATCATCCATAATGGTTAAAGCGTCCTTGCTGTAGCGTCCGGTAAGTCGCAGTGCTTCTGCAGGTGTCACATCTGAAACCGATTCCCGAATCTCTTTAACACTATTCAGTATCGGCAGTTTTCGGCTGACTCGATACTCAAGTGGAGAGGTCTGACAGACCTTCCGCAGGGCATCCTGTGCCATAAGGCGGAAGGTGGTGAGCTTTCCACCGCTTACAGTAACCATTCCTTTCTCTTCTCGTATGTCGTGCTCCCGGGGTACTTTGGAAGGTGCCAAACGTCCCCTCTTCAATGTTGGACGAATCCCAGAAAATGTTGCCAATACATCATCATAATCTATCTCAGCATCTGGAAAAACATGGTGAATGCCATCCATTAGATAGCCGGCCTCATCTTCACTGATAGCAGGATTGAACATGTCTTTATGGAGATGATCTATATCGGTTGTACCAAAGATAATCACATTCTCCCATGGGAGCGCATAAACTGGGCGTTGATCCAAAGGATGAGCGAAAGAGACTGCTCTCGTCAGCGGCAGTTTCTCAACAGGGAATACCAGATGACTCCCCCGGAGGGGTCGGATTCTCGATCTCAGCTCCAGTTGACCGCGGAGTCGGTCGGAATGGGCACCAGTGGCGTTGATGAGAGTATGAGCTTTAACCTCTACGGTCAGTTCTTCTGTTTCGCTGGCACTGTTCCGGAGGACAACACCACAGATCTGCCCGTTTTGCATACGGAGGAGTTCCGCTGCTTCACAGTAATTAAGCGCTGTCCCACCGTCGGCTTCAGATTCCCTCAGGAGTCGCAGCACCAATCGGGCATCATCCGTAAGAGCATCGAAAAATCGGTAACCGTCAATTAAATCAGCTGTGGTCAGGAGATGACAGAGTTCCCGCATATCAATATTATCATAATGGCGGTGAAGCCATGATTTCGCCAGCAGGTCATAGATACAAAGTCCCATACCGAACATCCATCCGGGTAGTTTGTCGCTCTGCAGGTGGACTTGCAGGAACCCCAACTGCCGGATGAGTCCCTTTCCTTCTTTCAGGAGGCGATCCCGCTCCCGGACGGACTCGAAGGTTGTCCTGAGCTGCCCATTTTTCAGGTAGCGTAAACCGCCATGGACGAGTTTTGAGGATCTGCTGGAGGCACCAGAGGCGAAATCCCTTGCCTCTACCAAGAGGGTTCTAAGTCCCATTCGGCTCGCCTCCCTGAGTATTCCTGCTCCCGTGATACCGCCGCCCACAATAATCAAGTCCCACGTCTCGCTATCCAATCCCTGCCAGACAGAATCGCGCCAACGGCTGTTCCAAATCTTTGGCTTCACGTTACTCCACTAACTTTCCGGGATTGAAGATATTCTGGGGATCGAACGTCTCCTTGACCTTCCGGATAACGTCAAGTCCCAGCTCCCCTTTTTCTGCCTCTATATACGGCATGTGATCGGTGCCTACTCCGTGCTGGTGACTGATAGTACCACCAAATTCGACAATGACCTCACTGGCAGTGCGCTTCATCGTCTTCCAGCGGGCATGCAGTTCTTCAGGATCATCACAGCGCCGAAAGAGGAACGTGACATAGACGCTGGCGCCTTCCGGATAGACGTGGGAGAGATGAGCGAATACCAAAACCTTCTCGTTAACAACCTCCATAGCGGAGGAAATGGCACTCTTCAGCCGAGCGGCCGTTTCCGGAACGAGGTTCCACGAAATGGCAGTCTCCAGCGTATCCAGTCCGATGCCAGCATCCCAGAGAGTGTTCCTAATATAAGGAAGGCGGAAGCGGTTTCTGTACCAAGATCTCCCTATAAATTTGAAAAACGGTGATCCACCGTATCTCCTGAAGAGCGCCCGCACCTG
The DNA here is from genome assembly GCA_964534955.1 of uncultured bacterium. Classification (GTDB taxonomy): domain Bacteria; phylum Fidelibacterota; class Marinisomatia; order Marinisomatales; family UBA2128; genus UBA2128. Next base: position 6,341 of record CAZHRR010000083.1, on the reverse strand, counting down.
TTGTCGCGTTTGCTGAACCCGTCTTGTCTGACCGGTGATACCTATCAGCAGCAGGCACGTTCCCGCACCGTATCTCAGACGGGGCAGGATATTCTCCTTCAGGAAGATCGCTTTCGATTTCCCGGATAGCGAGAAATTGAGTTCCGTCTCCGTAGGATCACTAAGCCTCATCAT